>DAOWAQ010000091.1 GCA_030634505.1 Calditrichia bacterium | reverse complement strand
TATAGCTGATCATTTAAGTGATCCAGGGAAAGCATTAAATGGAGCCGATTCTGATGGAGTCAAAATTCTATTGGCACATCAACCAAGAAGCATTTTTGAAGCGTCAAAAGCCGGGTATGATTTACAATTATCCGGGCATACCCACGGCGGGCAAATGATTCCCTGGCAATTCTTAACCAGGTTGGCGCAGCCTTATATGGAAGGATTATTTAAACACCAAAATACCTGGATTTATGTAAACAAAGGAACCGGTTATTGGGGACCGCCGTTACGTATTGGCGCCCGAAGTGAAATTACAGTATTACGATTAGTTAAAGAAGTTTAAAAACAAAAAAGGCTGCCAGGGGGAATAGCAGCCTTTTTATTCAAGTGTTAGATATAACTCTTAAGCGCTTTCATATAATTTGCCCGGGAATAAGCAGCCGGCTCAGCTACTGATTTGTAGCTCATACTGCCTTTCATTTGTTCTACCGATTCGTATTCATTCTCTTCCATCCATTTAGTCATCTCTGAGATAATTCCTGAAATTCGTTTGATTCCATTCCTCAATAATTCTGAACATACCATAGTAACATCAGCGCCAACCATCAACATTTTTATGGCATCAGTTCCTTCGTGGATACCCCTGGTTGCTCCAAGGCTTGCTTCTATTTTACCATAAAGAATAGCAATCCAACGGAGTGGTAGGCGCATTGAATGTGATGTACTCAGAACAATATTCGGTATAACGTCCAGATTTTCAAGATCGATATCCGGTTGATAAAAACGATTAAAAAGGACAAGCGCATCAGCGCCGGCTTCATCGAAACGCTTTGCCATTGCCGACATCGAAGTGAAAAATGGAGAAAGTTTATATGCCACTGGAATTTTTACAGATGATTTCACAGCTTTTAAAATTTCAACATAATTATCTTCTATTTTCTGGCTGCTTATTTCAGGATTTGTAGCTAAATAATAAGAATTAAGTTCTATTGCGTCGGCGCCTGCATTTTCTAGTTTCTGTGCATAATCAATCCAGCCGCCGATAGATACTCCGTTAAGACTGGCGATAATTGGAATGTCAACCGCTTCTTTAGCATTACTAAGATGTTTCAAATATTCATCTGGTCCAAAATCATATACTTCAGAATCGGGAAAATAGGACAATGCTTCCGCATAACTTTCTGTACCCTGAGTCAAAAAATAATCTAACTCTTGAGATTCATGAGAAATTTGTTCTTCGAACAATGATTCCAAAACCACTGCTGAAGCACCAACATCCTCCATATGTCTTATATTTGATATTTCTTTTGACAATGGCGATGCAGATGGAACTAATGGATTTTTTAATTTGAGACCCATATATGTTGTTTCCAATTTCATCTTTTTTCCTTTCCCAATAATTTTGAGGTATAAGCTATATGCTATTTCCGATACCTTATACCTTATTTCCCATAATTTTTTATTTTACTATGTACTTATGCTTTCTGTTCACCAAATTCTATTTTTGCCATATTATTATATAGATGCCATTTTTCATTTACATCTTCCTGCAATAATACCATCAATTTTTTGGCTTCTTCCGGTTTTGACTTAGTTAGCATTTTAAAGCGTGTTTCATTATAGGCATATTCACGTACAGGAATTTTTGGCTCTTTGTAATCAAGAACTAATGGGTTTTTACCTTCAGCAGTTAATTCGGGATTATACCTGTATAATGGCCAATAACCTGAATCGACCGCCAATTTTTGTTGCTGCAAACCTTTTTCCATATTTATGCCATGCGCAATACAATGACTATATGCAAGAATTAACGAAGGGCCGTCATATGCTTCTGCTTCCAGAATTGCCTTTACAGTTTGTGCATCACTTGAACCCATTGCAATTGATGCGACATAAACATTTCCGTAACTCATGGCTAACATTCCCAAATCTTTTTTCTTTGCCGGTTTTCCACCTGCAGCAAATTTTGCAACTGCACCACGAGCAGTAGCTTTTGACATTTGCCCACCGGTATTTGAATATACTTCTGTGTCGAGAACCAAAATATTTACATTTTTACCAGATGCTATTACATGATCCAAACCACCATATCCGATATCATATGCCCATCCGTCACCGCCCATAATCCAGACACTTTTCTTAACCAGGTAATCAGCAATACTTAGCAAATGTTTAGCTTCAGATGAATCTATTCCGTTTAGTTTTTCTTTGAGTTTCTCGACTCTATCTCTTTGTTTATATATGCCGACTTCATCAATTTGTTTAGAATTTTGCAATCCTTTTACCAATTCTTCGCCTAATTCGGATTTCATTTTTTCAAGTAATTCTTTAGCATATTCATTTTGTTTATCAATGGTTAGACGAAATCCCATTCCAAATTCCGCATTGTCTTCAAACAAAGAATTTGACCATGCAGGTCCTCTGCCTTCATTGTTTTTTGCCCACGGCGTAGTCGGTAAATTTCCACCATAAATTGAGGAGCATCCTGTAGCATTTGCTATAACCGTGCGATCTCCAAATAACTGACTAACCAGTTTAACATAAGGCGTTTCTCCACATCCGGTACAAGCGCCAGAAAATTCAAAAAGCGGCTGCAGAATTTGCGATCCCTTTACATTTGTTCTGTTAACTTCTCTTCTGTCCATTTCAGGTATATTCAGAAAGAAATCCCAATTTTCTTTTTCTGTCTCCCGAATCGGTGGTTGTTCAGCCATATTGATTGCTTTGAGACGAACCTCCTGTTTATTCTTGGCAGGACAAACATCAACACACATTGCACATCCTGTACAATCTTCCGGTGCGATTTGAAGGGTATAAACAATGTCATCGCCATATTCTTTGCCGCGAGCTTTTACATGCTTAAATGTAGAAGGGGCGTTTTTCAATAAATCTTTACTATATACTTTTGGTCTGATAACCGCATGCGGACAAACCAAAGCACATTTGTTACACTGGATACAAATATTTTCATCCCATACCGGAATTTCTAATGAGATATTTCTCTTTTCCCACTGCGTTGTGCCCGTTGGATAGGTACCATCATCAGGTATTAAACTAACCGGTAAATTATCTCCGCGACCTGCAATAATTTCTGCTGTAACTTTCTGTACAAACTCGGGCGCTTCTTTGGGTACAGGTGCAATCATTTTTTCTTTACCATCAGCTTTCTGCGGAACTTTGAATTCATGTAAATTTGCTAATGTTTGATCAACTGCGCTGAAATTCATCTTTACAATTTCATCACCTTTGACGCCGTAAGTTTTTTTAATGGTTCCCTTTATTTTTTCGATAGCTTCTTCTCGGGGTAATATTCCGGAAATTGCAAAGAAACATGTTTGCATAATAGTATTAGTTCGGGTACCCATACCGGTTTCTCGTGCAACTTTATATGCATCAATAACATACATTTTTAATTTTTTATCGATAATTTCCTGCTGAGTATTTTGAGGTATTTTGTCCCAGGTTTCTTCCAAACTGTAAGGGCTGTTTAACAAAAAGGTTGCTCCCTCCACAGCATTAGCAACAACATCATATTTTTCAAGAAAGACAAACTGATGACATCCAATGAAATTCGCCTGGTTTACTAAATAAGTGGAGTGTATCGGATCCGGTCCAAATCGTAAGTGAGAGATTGTCATAGAACCGGATTTTTTTGAATCATATACGAAATATCCTTGAGCATAATTTTCTGTTTCTTCACCGATAATTTTGATCGAATTTTTATTGGCTCCCACTGTCCCGTCTGCACCTAAACCGTAAAACATTGCCCGTATCACGTCTTTCCCTTCTGTACTAAAAGAAGAATCAAAATCAAGACTTGTATGGGTTACATCATCATTGATACCAATTGTGAAATGATTTTTGGGCTTATCTTTTTTAAGTTCATCATATATAGCTTTTATCATCGCCGGTGTAAACTCTTTGGATGATAATCCATATCGTCCACCAATAATCTTAGGGAATACTTTTGTCGGTAATATTCCTTCTGTCTGGGCTTCGGTCAGTGCTGTGATAACATCCTGATATAATGGTTCCCCTATTGCACCGGGTTCTTTTGTTCTATCCAAAACTGCAATTGATTTAACACTTTCTGGAATAGCTTCAACAAAATGTTTTACTGAAAATGGTCTGTAAAGTCGCACTTTTAGAAGACCAATATTTGCACCTTGAGCATTTAAGTAATCAACTGTTTCATGAACCGCTTCAGCACCGGAACCCATTAAAACAATAATCTCTTCTGCATCTTTAGCGCCATGATAATCAAATAATTTATATTTTCTCCCGACAACTTTTTCGAATTTATCCATCATTTCTTGTACAATATCCGGACATGCCAGATAGTACGGATTGACAGTTTCTCTTCCCTGGAAAAACACATCTGGATTTTGAGCAGTACCACGAAGTACCGGATTATCAGGAGTTAATGCTCTTTTGCGATGTTCAAAAACAAGGTCATCATCAATCATAGTCCGCATATCATCTTCTAAAAGTTGTTCTATTTTCTGAACTTCACTCGAACTGCGGAAGCCATCAAAAAAATGTATAAAAGGTATTTTTGCTTTTAAGCTTACTGCCTGCGATATCAGTGCAAAATCCATGATTTCTTGTATTGAGTTTGAAGCCAACAATCCGAAACCTGTTGAACGTACAGCCATCACATCCGAATGATCGCCAAATATTGACAGTGCCTGCGCTGCAACCGAACGTGCCGAAACATGAAATACAGTAGGAGTTAATTCACCGGCAATTTTAAACATATTCGGAATCATTAATAATAATCCTTGCGATGCCGTAAAAGTAGTCGTTAATGCACCCGTTTGAAGCGCACCATGTACGGCACCGGAAGCTCCACCTTCACTTTGCATTTCTGTTACTGTTGGAACAGTACCCCAAATATTCTTTTTTCCTTCTGATGACCACTGATCTGACCATTCTCCCATCGTTGAGGATGGGGTGATCGGATATATAGCTATCACTTCATTTATTTTGTGGGCAACGAAAGCAGCCGCTTCATTTCCGTCTATGGTTACTAATGGTCTTTTCATAAATTCCTCCTAAGGCACTGCATGTAAATATTGATAATTTTTATTGCAAATGATTAATTTTGTTTAAAATTGTAAACGTACAAATTTAATCAACATATAGTTCAATAAATATGCCAAAAAATCATTTTTCACGTGACCCTTTAAATAACAATAAGTTATAATAATTTATAGAGAAAATATGAAGTAGATTTTTCCCAATTATTAGAAGAATAATAGATTTAAACCTAATTTTAAGAGAAACCAAGACTAACAAATTTAATTTCTTTTGGAGAAAGATAAATATATAGAAATATTAATGTAAATAAGGTTTTGCAATCCGAGGAAAAACATATTCCAGATTTAAAAGGCGCCACCCATATCCGGTCGGTTTTAATGTGGCTTCAAAAATAAATCCTTTTTCGAATAATACTACAAACTTTTTATCAATGATCACATTATAATATATTTTTTTAAGATGGATATCCTGCAAGCGCAAAAATCCATCTTTGTTGATTGATGTGATTTCAAAATAACCATCGATTAATTCTGTATCCGATGTATTTGCTTCAAGTAGTCCACTAACAACAGAATAATTTTGCAGGTAGGTTCGTGCTGAATTGAGTACAAAATTCAATTCAATAATATGATGTTTTATAATATCGGAATACATATTGGAAATCGGTATATCTTTTGAAAATTCTAACCAGGAAAAAAACTGTGAAAATATATTCAATGAATCACTTAGATCAATTTGTGTGTCTAATGTTAACTCACGTATCAACCAGAATGTGATAAATTCTTCCAAATCTTCTTTATTAATGTCTTCAATATTTGTAAATCCGCTATAATTATTAATGTAATTATGAAGATATTCAAGAGATTTTTCCGCAAATTCCGGATCTATATTCTCATCATTTAAATTCGATAAAAACTCATCGGTTAAATTTTGAATGCTGTTATTTCCTAATTTCCAGATTTCCCCGTTTTCAATTTCATCATCCATATCGGTAATATCTGAATTACTATCTTCGTCCCATTCTGCATCTTCTTCTAATTTAAGTTTATCAAACAATCTTGTGGCGTTTTCTTTGGCATTTTCTAAATAATTTTGTCCATTGGAGTAGATAAATTTTACGAGTATATCAGTGATAAAATCTGCAAATTTAAGTAAACCAAAATCGGATTCATCAACATTGATTCCTATGTCGTAATTATAAAAATCAAATAAAGTATCTAATACAACATAATTTAGAATATCTGTTACTAAAAATTGTCTGCGATTCCAGTTTTCTTCATAAATAATATGTACAATATGCAGATTCTTTTCAACATATTTCTGTTCTTTTGGGGTGAGTTTTTTATCTAGTTTTGACGGGCATTGTAAATCACAATTGGTCAGACAGTTACTTTCCAAGAAAGTTTCAAAACTATCTCCAATATTAAATGCCAGTGTGCCAATATCATCAGGATCAACTTGTAAATATGGATTTCTATTTTTCGCATTCAGAAAATCATGTTCAATCTGGAAACCTAATCTATTAATCATAAGATAGATAAAGTAGTCCAGCTGGTTAAGTTCATAAACTTCTTTTTCCCAGGAATCTATAAATTCATGAATTGAAATGTATGTCTTTTCAAATTTTTCAGACACTTTTTTACTCCAAAATATCACTACAAATTTAACTGGCTTCTGATTTACAGTCAAGTACTAACTATAAGCAAAAATTGTTCAATCTTATTTTTTTGATTGTTTTTAATTGTATGATGCAACTTAATTTGAATTAAATTTAGTCCATAAGTTAAATAGTTTTGATTCATTGATATTTTTATTTTTATTTGGTAATTTTTTTTGATTTTTTTAACGATAGCATCACTTGTAGTGATGCCATCGATATACAAAAATGAATATACTAAGAAAACATCCACTGTTAATAATTTTTGCCGCAGGGTTTATTTTATTAATATCAGGTATTGGTACCAGCTATTACTGGCTCACCAGAATCTATTTGCCCGATCAAATTAATTCGAACGAAAACGCAAAAAAGTTAAAAGAATGGACTGAATCTGATTCATTTATATTACCCACAGATAACCTTATTACTGAAACTCAGCTGGATAATTTTTTACATGTAAATGAAAGCTTATACTTTTTACTACAACAATTAAACAAAGAATTTAATGATAGTCAGTGGCAAGTTGTATTCGAAATGATCAAATTACAACCGGAATGGCAGGCAAAAAAATACTTTGCTTTAAAAAAATTTAATATGTCACCCCGTGAATATAATTTTATCACAGAAGAAATAACAAAATATTGGATTGAACGATTAAAACAAAAATCTGTTGAACACTTGAAAGAATTAGGTTGGGAAATTGACCGGGATAGAACAGATAGTACGATGCATTTTGAAAATTATGAACTGTTTAATTCAAGAGAAGATCAATTAAATAGTATATTTACCCTATTTCTAACACAAGATGTAAAGGACATGTTT
>DAOWAQ010000247.1 GCA_030634505.1 Calditrichia bacterium | reverse complement strand
TTTTGGCAATCTAATACCTCGTGAATTTCCGATTTTTATGATTTTTGTTTTCATGGCTACAATGTAATTACATTGTGATTATTTTGCAAGCGGTTTTTGCAATTAAAGTATATCAGTATTTTTAATAAATATCGGTATAAAAACTCCAGTGTTTTTGATAATTTGAAAATCGTATTAAAGAAATTATAAACATTAATGAAATCACAGGATTATTGCCGGTCTTATTTAAATATAGATTGATGTGAAGACAGAAGAATAGATTACCTTTTCTTATTAGCTTTCTCTCTTGATTTATAAATATAATATGGGTATTTTATGGATATATTTAACAGATAAATAGATATGTTATGGATAATTTATGAATACCTTAAAAAGTAAAATTGAATTTAGTACTGACCATTCACAGATAATTATTAATCTGATTTCTGAGATTGATATCTTCAAAGGTAAATGGTCGGTCTTGGAAAATATGAGTCTAACTTTTCTTAATGAACTTAAAAATATTGCTACAATTCAAAGTATTGGCTCCTCAACAAGAATAGAAGGAGCTACTTTATCTGACCAGGATATAAAAGAACTTATCGCCGCATTAGATATAAATAAACTGGATACACGAGATGAACAAGAGGTTGTAGGATATTATGACACTTTAGAATTGATATTTGAGAATTATAAAAATATCGAATTAACAGAAAATTATATCAAACAATTGCATTCTGTCTTGTTAAAATATAGTGTTAAAGATGACCGGCAAAGAGGAATTTATAAAAAGCTGACAAACAAAGTAGTGGCAACTTATCCAAATGGTGCACAAAAAGTTATTTTTAACACAACAGAACCCTCTCTTGTGCCAAATGAAATGGAACAACTAATAATTTGGACAAATCAAAATATTCGTGAAAATAAAATTCATCCGTTAATTGTAACAGGGTTATTTATTTATGAATTTTTATCTATTCATCCATTTCACGATGGAAACGGCAGGTTGTCTCGATTACTGACCACATTTTTGCTTCTGAAACAAGATTACAATTTCATAAAATATGTATCTTTTGAGCACCTAATCGAAGAACGAAAGAAAGATTATTATGCTTCTTTGATGGAATGTCAAAAAAACAGGCATACAGATAATGAAAGAATAGATAAATGGATTATATTCTTTTTAGATTCAATTAGAAAACTGTCAGCAAAACTCGATATTAAAATTCAAGAAACCGGCACGGGAAAAAGTATCTATTTAAACGATCGGCAGAAACAGATTGTGAGTTTTGTTAAAAAGAATGAACTCTGCAAGATCGGTGATATCCATAGAAGTTTTTCAGAAACATCAATCAATACATTGAAGAAAGATATGAAATACTTAGTTGATAATTGTATTCTTGAAAAATCAGGACAACGTAAAGGGTCCATTTATCAAATAAGTTCTAGCGCAACATCAAGCAAGACATAACAAAGATGTTACCACATTTAATGCGATCGGAAATTTAACAAAAAGTATGGTGATCAATTATGAAAAACATAAAACTAGACAATTTTGAAAAAGAAATCGAAAATAATGCTGACCAATTCGTAAAAGCATCTGATAAAACACATCGAAGAGTTAAAAAAATTATTTCCAAAGCAAATGAAAAAAATAGAGTTACTCTGCGTTTGAGCAATCAGACATTGGAATTGATTAAACAAAAAGCACAAGAAAACGGCTTACCTTACCAGACATTTATCTCGAGCATTTTATATAAATATGCTACGGATAAACTTATTGATGAAAAGCATATTCTAAAATCACTTCGATTGTTAAAGTAAGTAGGTATTTACAAATCGCGTTTTTTAAATTTTCTTATTGCTATCAGCAACAAACCAATTATAAATATCAAAGAAATTGAAATACTCAAAAGCGGGCTGTATTCGCCGGTTACTATTTTTCCCGGCTGGTAGAGTTGAAAATAACTGTAAGGGATTAAAAACTCCAGTGTTTTTGATAATTTGACAATCGTATCAAAGAAATATAAAAAAACAACAATTGAGATTGTTTTTGATAAAGCTTTGCCACGTTCTGCCTGATATGTTGATATAGCTATTGATAGAGTGCCAATACTCAAGAAAAAGAATAACCCTGTCAAACTTGCAATCGCGTAATCTGCTAAATTAATTGCCAGATCCCATAATATAAAACCGACAACTGTTCCCAAAAACATAGAGAAAACATGAAATAATAAAATGATTAATAGAAAAACGAAAATCGCGATTGGGATCGTTTCTCTTTTGATTGGTTTAGTTAACAGAATATCAAATGTTCTCAATTCTATCTCACCTGTAATGTATCTTGCCGGGATACTCAAGGGAAGAAACATTAAACAAATCAACATCATGGGGTGAGTGTATCCAAATGCCAATAATTGTGAAATGAATTGTGGTGAGCCAAAATCGATTCCTATAAGTGTTCTGAATGATGGGGGAAGCATATTCAAAAATGAAATGACCAATTCCCCTATTTGCGCCTCAAAATAAAACCAGGCAAAAAATATCTGAAATAAGAAACAAAAAAATCCTAAACCGAGGATTATTTTCTTCTGGTCATAAAATAACTTTTTTAAATAATTAATCATATTCTTAGTATTACTTTTAAAATTGAATAGAACTGACTGTTTTGTCCCGAAAAAGTATTTCTTATGTTTTGCTTGCAAAACTTAGAATTTCTAAATCGGGATTGATGCTTTCTGCATTAAGACAGAAAGAATAATTATAATATTTAAACAATAAATTTAATCTTACTTTTTGACTGGCCAATCCCGAAGGGATCCCTTTGGGAAAAGTATGCGCCTCAAAGCGCACAGGCCAAAAAGCCTTAACACAATTAAATTCCATATTACTCATCTTCCCGGTTATAAAACGTCAAAAATGTATCTTCCAGTGTTGGTTCCGGGAAAACCAGGTTTTGTACTTTATATTTGGAAATAGCCTGTAGCACCGGATTGATATCACCATATACATTCATGACCAATCGGTTAGATTCTTCTTTTACAGCCTGGATATTTTCCAGGTTAAAATCCTGTGGTTGATAAGAATCTAAAAAAGTCACTTCCAATTTTCTGACCATTTTCTTTTTTAGAGAAGCAATCGATTCTTCCGCAATTAATTTACTTTGTTTCACGATTCCCACCCGGTCACACACCTTTTCAACCTCTGCCAGGTAATGCGATGAAAAAAATACTGTTTTGCCCCATTCCTTAAATTTTACCACATAATCATAAAGAACATTTTTATTGATGGGGTCCAAACCTTCGGATGGTTCATCCATTATCAACAAATCCGGTTTTTCTTGCAGGGCTTGTATGATGGCGATTTTTTGCTTCATGCCATGTGAGTAACTTTTAATCTTTTTATTTAAGTCGTATGGCTCTAATTGAAAGGCGTCGAATAGTTCCTGCTGTAATTCGGGACTTTTGTCGGAAAAGGTATTGATATAATTCAAAAAATGAGAACCTGTTAACTCCTCGTAGAGTTTTAATTCGCCGGGCACATTTCCGAGTCTTTTAAATATCTCAGGGTAATATTGTCTTACATTCTTGCCAAATATTTTCACCGAACCGGACGTGGGTTGCAGCAGATTTAATATCAGTCTGATTGTTGTCGACTTGCCGGCGCCATTGGGACCGAGGAATCCAAATACTTCTCCGGGTTGGATTTCGAGGTTGAGATCGATAATTCCGGGGTGAGAATTGTAGTATTTAGTTAAATTATTTATTTCAATTACTGGATTCATGTATTTTTTTATTTACCACGAAGAGCACGAAGGTTAAAAATAATTATAACTTCACTGATTCTCTTCATGTTCTTTTTACCTTTTCGGATTTTTTCTCTTTTTGCTATATTCTTTCAACATACGAAGATCGTGAAGTAGACGAAGAAATTAGAATATTTTAATCTTTTCAATTATCGTAAGTTTTTCTTCGAGCTCTTCGTGTCCTTCGTGG
>DAOWAQ010000106.1 GCA_030634505.1 Calditrichia bacterium | reverse complement strand
GTTTATGTGTCCACCTATATTTGTACGACATTTATGGTGGTTTACAGAAATATCAAACGCCATATTGATCAACAAAATAATCAGCTAATAGAAGCGGATAAACAAAAAACTAAGTTTTATCAATTTACATCTCATGAACTAAAGTCTCCCATAATTGCTGTAAAATCAACAATTGATGGAATTGCAAAATCATATAGATCTCATCTGGATAATAAGGCTTTGGATTTGTTAGAACGTGCTTCAAACAGGTGTATGCAGATGCTGGATATAATTAAGGAATTGCTGCTTATTACTCAGAGTAGGTCAGTGTCAGGTCCGGTAGAAAATGAAAATATTTATATTAACGAAATAATAAATGGAATAATTAATTCTGAACGAAATACAGCTGATGCGAGTGGAATCCAAATTGAGTTCAGCCTAACTCCGGATAATCCGGTAATAAAAGCAAAAAAATCTGACATGATTAAAATTATTGATAACCTTGTCAGCAATGCAATCAGGTATAACAATGAAAATGGAAAAATCAATATTTCAACTGTTGTAAATAAAAATGAATTGATCATTAAAGTTAAAGATACCGGGATTGGCATTCCGGAAAGTGATTTATCAAAAATATATTCTGAATTTTACCGGACAGAAAATGCCAGGAAAAAAATTAATTACGGAACAGGATTGGGTTTAAGCTTGATAAAACAGTTGGTGGAAAATTATAATGGATCGATCGAAGTACAATCAAAAATTGATACCGGTTCGACGTTTAGTATTAGTTTTCCGTTAGATAAGGGGGGAAAGGTTGATTAAAGTTGGAGGGATGATAGAAGTTGTAAACTTAACATTGTATAGATTTAGTGATTTAATAGACAAGCCCGGTACTGCAGCTAAAATTCTTACATTTTTTGGAAAAAAAAAATTGAATCTGGAATATATTACAGAAACAAGTACTAATGATGGAACAGCTGCAATGACTGTTTGTGTAGAAAAAAAAATAAGTGATCGAATAGATTCATTTTTAGAAGATAATCAGGGTCTCGTAGATTCTTTGCAAATAGTCAAGACAGAAAATGTAAGTATTATTGGAGTGTACGGTCCACATTTCAGAGAGAAACCAGCCATCGCTTCAACATTTTGTGCTTTGATTGGTGAGGTTAGTGTGAATATTCTAAGTCTTTCAAGCAGTATTTCCAGCATTTTATGCATCATTGATAGTTCTGAACTGGAAACAGCAAAATCCGCACTTTTAAAATATTTCAGATTGCCTTAACAAGATAAACATAAGAATTAACTTAATTATTGAATCCTCTGCTTGATTATTTATTATTACTGAGAAGCGAAGTAAGTTATAAATATTAAATGAACTAAAGTAATTAAAATCCAATTTAATTTTTTGTTCACTTTAGTCAAATAGTTTAGATCAACTTCGCTACCATTAAAATCCTACTTTGATAATCTTACCTTTATTTTAATTTGAGAATTGAATCTATTAATGTTTCAATATTCTTCTGAATATCAGTCGGTAACAAGTTGAATTTTTCTTCTATTGTTTTACTTGTGTGATATTGTTCTGATTCTTCAAATAATGTAATATCTTTTTGTTTGGTTTCTATGTTACCGGTAAGGATCCATTCTATTGACGTCCCGGACAGTTTAGAAAGTTGGAGAAGAACATTAGGTGGGGGAACTCTGCCTTTTAAATACTTGCTCACAGCCGGTTGAGTTATATTAAGTATTTTAGCAAGTTGATCTTGATTAATTCCGAGATCAAACATTATTTTATTAATTCGTTTAGAAATAGCATTATTAACATTATACATGATTTCTCCTGTTATAACATTTGTTATTTAATATAACAAATGTTATATTAAATAAAAAGATAAAAATTATTTTTATGCAAGTTTATAAAATAAATACCTGTGCTGATTATGGAGAATTTTATGCAAAAGAAAAAGATCTGTATCAATTATGGATCTATATTTGTAAACATAGAATGTATTTAAAGGAATATAAACTCAAAGGTATTGATTCAGGTATTCTGAATGAATCAGAAGGGCCGGATTTTCAAGGAGCTGAATTTGAATTGGATGGTAAAATCTTTAGAGGAGATGTGGAAATACATAAACAGTGTTCTGATTGGAACAGGCATGGTCACCATTTGGATCAGCGATATGACAGAGTAGTTTTGCATCTGGTTTGGGGAAAATCAATACATGTGGTATTCAACTCAAAAAATCAGAATATCCCGAGTATTTCTATGTTAAATTTTCCCAATCCGATTAAATCTGATGACTGTACTAAAAACTGTATTTTTAATACCTCACAACCATATTTTCCGGAATCATTGTTACAGGATTTAGCTTTACAAAGACTAACAAACAAAGCCAATGGAATTTATAAACTTGTGGCTTCCGAAGGAATTGATCAAACGCTCTATCTTGTTTTACTCAAATCATTGGGCAATGTTGTAAATAAAAATACTTATGAACGATTAGCTCAATTAATCCCCTGGAAATTAATTCATTTATTAAAAGAAAATAATAAAACCCCTGAATTTTGGACTGCATTATTTTGCGGTACGGCTGGTTTTATTACTGAAAAATCGGATACTGATATAAAAATGCACTGGAAAAATTGTCTTCCCCTAATTGAGGGTACTATTTTAAAAAGGGAAATCTGGAAGTTTGGTGGAATAAGACCATATAATAATCCGCAAAACAGGCTTGCCGGGTTGGCAATGTTTATTTGGCAAATGGAAGATCCATCTATTTATAATATTCTGGAACAATTATTTTATGAAAGACTTTCAACATCAGAATTTATTTCTAAATTAATTTCAAAATTTGGTGGAATTCAAATGCAAAACCTAAATGGAAATAATTTGAATCAATCCACTTTATGGGGACGGAATCTAATTATAGAATTCGCAGGTAACGTCTTTATTCCATTATTCTATAAAATTGCTATATTGAACAATAGTTTTGGATTCGCAATGTATTTAAAGCAATTATTTTTGGAATTACCCGCAACTCAATATTATGGCGTATTAAATCCTTTTAAAAAATGGCTGAAAACAAATTCAAAAGAAACAAAACATTTTTATATAAACCAGGCCCTGCTACATCTGAAAAATACTTATTGTTCTTTCAATAATTTTCAAGAATGCCCGCTTAAAACAATTAAACAAAAAAATTGACTCTATTTTTAAAATTAAGTATTATTTCACACTGAATTTAAACATCAGAAATTAATCATTTAAAATACGGATTTATTATTGGATAATTTTTTTAATCTTTGGCATATTTTAGATATTGTGTTAAAATTGATATTAGCAGTTTTATGCGGCGGTTTAGTAGGATTGATTAAAGGCGGAAACAATAATGCTATTGGTTTTTCATCTTTAATATTGGCCAGTTTTACTTCAGCTTTATTTGTTTTGATTTTTTCAAAAATGAATTTAATTTTAAATGTAAGTTTTAATATTTTTGAAATAAGTACGATAACAATTATTATAGGATTTGCAATTATCGGTGGATCTATAATTATAGGTCAAAAAGCAAGTCTGCAAAGTATTATAGACGCGCTTACAATTTGGGCAGTAGCAGGAATGGGAGCTGCCATTGGGATGGGAATATTTATTGTTGGTATCGTGGCCGGAATTCTAATGTCAATATTATTAAATATAATTCACAGAGTATTTTTGACAAATATTGAATAAGTTTTAATAAAAAAAAAGAAGGGGCATTATGGAATTTAATTGGTTGGATCTGATCATGATCCGTAATTTTATTTATGCAATATTAGGTGTGCTTGTGGGTGTTATTTCATCTGTACTTACTTATAAACTAATAAATCGTACCACTCATTTTGATATACCCAATGAGCTGGAAAAAGGTAATCTTGCGGTAGGTGTTGTAGTAGGCGGTATATTTATTATGATAGGACTAATTGTCGGTTTAATTATAGGGATGAGTTTGAACTAATATTTATGAAAATATTTTTATTATTTATTCCAATTTTATTTTTCGTATCTTGTTCTGATAATGAAATACAGAATGGTGATATTGTTGATAATGATAGCCTCTCCGTTGAATTGAAGAGAAAAATAGAAGAGAAAAAACAATTAGATGAATTTAGACTGGTATTTGAACGACGCGGTTATTTGAAGTCAATCGCAAAGTACAAACCTATCATTAAAAAATATTCAAAAAGATATGGCTTTGATTGGCGATTAATTGTTGCACAAATAATGCAGGAATCAAGATTCAGAGAAAAAGCACGCAGTCACGTAGGCGCAAAAGGATTAATGCAAATCATGCCGCGAACTGCAACCGAATTAAGCAAAGAACTTGATATTCAATATATCTTTAAAAATCCCAGGGAAAATATTGCTGCCGGAATTTATCACATGAAAAAACAGTACGGTCATTTTCCAAATGCTGATTTCCAGAACCGAACAAAATTATCACTTGCTGCCTACAATTGTGGTGTTGGCAGAATATATGACGCTCAGGCATTGACAAAATTTAATCGTATTTCTCCAAATGTCTGGAGTAATGTCAATCAAAATTTAGGAAAGTTAAAACCAAAATACTGGGAAATTCATCTGCAGGTATGGCCACAGGGCAGGCCCAAATATGGCTATTTTTATGGTGAAGTGGAGACAATCACTTATGTCGAAAATATTTGGACTCTTTATACCTTGTATAAAAAAATTCTTTAAAACACCAATTAAAAAATACCAAATAAAAAAATAAATGATCTCCTTTTAAAATGCTTAAAAATTAATTTTAGTTAGTCGAAATAATTGTTATAAGTTTTGGTGTTTATTATTTTTATTACTGATATAATAAATTCAAGAATAATTTGCATTTAATTAAATTAACAAAGTAATTTTAAGATAAAATCATAGATGGAGGCATTAATGCTTCGTAATACTTTAATTTATTTTCTTATATTAATTCAAAGTATTCTATTTGCTCAAAGTTCAAACAAAGCCAAGGTTAAATTTGTTATTGGGAATGTGGAGTTACAAAAAAATCAACAAATAAACTGGGTGAAATTAGGGTTAAATTATAACGTTTATGAAGGTGATCGAATTAAAACTTTATCAAATTCCCGTGTTGAGTTGGATATGCCCGATGGTTCAATTCTAAAAATTAATGAAAATGCAGTTTTTGATATTAATGAACTAAAAACCCCGGAATCCGATGGTGAAGATAAAATGAGCTTTACACTTTGGGTGGGAAAGTTATGGGGTGGATTTAAGAAAATATTTTCAGACAGACAGGAAAGAACAATTGAAAGCCCAAGTGCAGTGGTAGCGATACGAGGAACTACAATTGAAATGGATGTGGATATTCAACAAAAAACAACAGTGAGGGTTATCGAAGGTTCTGTTAGCGTTAAATCTAAAGATACTGACAACGAAGTGATAGTTACATCTAACCAGAAGACAATAGTAGAAAAAGGCAAAGCGCCAACCGATCCAGAAAGTTTTATTCCGGACGAAGGTGAAGAAACAGAAGGAAAAGATTTTCCTTTTCGAGTTAATCTCAGGCAATTTGTGTTTACTGATCCGGCTGTGTTGGGAGCAGGCATTCCTGTCTCAGGTAAAATACCTGAAGGAGCAAAACTTTTTGCAAATGATATAGCTGTGCCGGTTACAGCTACAGGAAGTTTTAACGCAAGACTTAGAGTGGTAGAGGGTGTGAATGAAATAAATCTGCAAGCAATAAAAGAAGACAAAAGTGTTTCACGTACTATCAAGGTTTATGTAAATACAAAAAAACCTGATATTAGATTATCATCCCCATTGGTCTCAGGTTTTTATAACCGTCGTGATTATAGTCTGAGTGGTGGGGTATTTGATTTAACTCCTAATGATAAAATTAAAATCACATTAAATGGAGAAGAACTTACAGAAGTAGAAGGCAGGGGTAGTTTTAAGCGGACAATAATGTTAAAAGAAGGGCCTGATAGTAGTTCGGTTGTTGCAACAGATAGCTCAGGAAATAGTCAGGAATATGTACAGGAACTATTTTTGGATACCGTAAAACCAATCCTTACTATTACAGAACCGGCAGCTAAAACACATGTTAGATTTGAACCACCACCTCCACCTACTGTGACAAATTATCGTGTTGAACAGACTATACGAGGCATTATTATTGATCCCGAGCCCAGTTCCGGCATCAAAAGAATATCAATAAATGGAAAAGAAATCAAACCAAATTCAGATGGTTCATTTGAAACTTCTATTATAATCAACCGTGGGGTGACCAATTTAAATTTTGTTGTTGAAGATTTGGCAGGTAATATATTTCGTGATAATACTCGTAAAATCAGAATACCAAGATAAATAGTAATGCGGGGAGATGTTATTGAAAATTATACCATATTATTTTTTCTTGTTTATACCAATATTTCTATTTAGCCAATCTGGCATTGATATCACAGGTAGAATATCCATGCGAGTGCAGCAAGTGGATTATGATGAAAAATCAAAAATAAAACCTGACTCGATTAATACTGATGAATATGGCAAAACAACAATAATACCCGGGTTGCAGCAAAGTATAAATTTATCTTTGTTTGGCAGGATGCAAAATTTTGATTTCACTTTATTATCAGATATAAAGAACAACGATTGGAATGAATTGGATTTCAATGACTTAAATTCGGTAGAAAGGTTTACATTAAATTTAAGACTATATGATCACGAATTGGCAGTCGGAGATTTATTTCATACAGGTAACGAAAGATTTATACAAAGTCGTGAG
>DAOWAQ010000269.1 GCA_030634505.1 Calditrichia bacterium | reverse complement strand
GTATGATGCAGCAGGAAATATAGGTACAATACCAAGTACAGATTTTGAAATACTTGATCAATCGGATACAATTCCACCAACACTTACGTTATTATATCCGGCAGCCGGTTCAACTATTCAGGGAATTGTGAATGTTGTGGTTGATGCCGTGGATGATGTTGGAGTCGATAGTATACAGTTTTTTGTAGATGGTATAAAATTGGAACCTACAGATTTCACTGAACCTTGGGGATTTGGCTGGAATACAGCACCATTTGACTCAGGAACGGTTCATACTTTATACATGAAAGGATTTGATCCATCGGGAAATGTTGGTACAGCTGGTCCGACTAGTTTTACTATTATAAATTAGCATATTTCCAAAAGGGGTGATTTAATTCATCCCTTTTTTTAAGCATAATTAAAAATAAAACGCAAACTTAATTTGGTGTTTCCCACCGCCATAAACATTTCCAGTCTTTTCTCTGTCCATTGTTAATCTTTGTTCAGCTTGACCACTTATTTTAGATTTTATCGGTATATATTGGCTGAAACTATAAAAGATATCCACGTGCTCACCAAACTCCTTCGAAAAATTTACTGAGAGATATAACTCAGACTGGAATAAATGTTCCACATCGTAAATCTTTAAATTTTTTATGCCAAACACAAGAAATTCAGGTTCCCAGGTACGAGTTTCACCAGAGGGATTGAGTAATTCATAACTACTATTTAATGCAAGAGTCCAATCAGTCTTTTTAAATTTATATTTTATACCATACCTTTTGAGTTTAAAATCTATTCTAGAGTTAAAATTATACCTTAATCCCAACAAATCTACCCAGGTGGAAGTAAACGGCCAGGATTCAATATGACCCCGATTAGCTAAGTATCCTTTTCCCCATGTGAAATTAATTCCCAAAGTATGTTGATTAAAAGTATAAGAAATACCTGGATTGTACATTTCGCTGAAATCATTTGATATTGTTATTTTGCCAAATGATTGCTTTCTCTCGTAAAAATAACCCAACAAGTTACTTTCACGATTGTTATACTTAAATCCAAACATCCAGGATTTTCTATAGACATAATTGACCTTCATCTGTCTGCGATACCAAATGCCGGTCGGTAAATATGTTGTTTTTTTATTATCAATTTTTTGATCTTTATTGATATAATTGTTTTGCATTAATCCTGCTAATGAAAGGTTAGGAATTAATTGCAAACGGAGGTTTAATTCATTCATTTGAGTATTTTCCAGAACATTCAATTTAATTACCGGATTCTGAAATCCAATTTCATATTTCCATATAAAAAAATCGGTATATCTTAAAAATGTAATTACATTTTCATTGTTAAGTGAAAATTGAATTCCTAATTGATAATTAATTTTTGATTCACCGTTCTGAATTCTTGTGCCAATACCTGTCAACAAAGATATATAATCTTTCCATATCGGAGCTGATAAGGAAATAAAATATTTTTTTGAATTATGTGTGATTTCAAAATTTTCAAGGGAATTAATGTCATAATCGATCTGCTTTGAAACAAATTGAGAATAGGCATTTATAGAAAGATTTTGCCCCAATATATATACTGGTATTGTAAGTTCATTAAACTGTTGCCAGTAATGTGCATTTCGATTTAAATTTTCACTTTTCTCACGATAAAAATCGTTAAATGAAAAGCTTGAATTTAGTATTATCTTTTCTTTTTCATTAATATTTTTATAATTAAGATGAAAATGTTTGGTTAAAGAGATTAAATCGTTTTGAGAAAAAAATATATAGTACCAGTCAGAAATATAGTCAGTATTATTTTGACCTTTTAAAGGAATAGTTAATAAAAATAACAAACAAAATAAAATAGTAATAATAAATTTGAGGATAGTTTTTTCGGTAATCATAAAAAACAGGGTGCTCATAAAAAACACCCTGAAATAAAAATATTAATCAAATTCAAAACGAAAAGTTTTTTGCCAGCCATCCGCTGTAATACCAAATATTCGTTTAAATTCAGAGTCAGTCATACCGGGAAGAATACCATTGAATGTGGGATCAGGAAAAATCCATGAGTTAAAATTATTGGCAGTCCAGGTAAAGATTGGAACATATATGGCATAATCTGGATATTCCAAATTGTAGTTCCAATAAAGATTATCACTTATATTATTTTGTCCAGTATTTAAATAACCCGACCAATAGATTGAAACGTACATAGATGTTAAATCCGGATTACTTTTTATTTCCAAGATTTTTGTTTTGAACGCATTTGTAAATTCATGGGAGCTAAAAGTAGTATCATCGTAAAGATACTCTCCCCAATCTTTGCCCCAATTATAATAGCGATAGTAAGTATGAAAACCACCTACAGCAATATTTACATTAGAATAGACTAAAGAATCTCCCCAATCATAATCCCAACTATAATCAATAGTATCTCTGCCAACAGTAACTGTATAAGTTGGTATTTTTTGTTTCATATCCTGAATTGGATTATCAAAAAATTTTCCTAAATTGATTGTTAAATCTTCTTCAGGTGTTGAATAATCATCATCCCAATCTTCGTGAAAAGTATAGCCAGTATTTAATATATCCCTTACATCATTCGTATGCGCTAAAATACTATCTAGATCAGCATGATCAATATCATCAGGGCCGATTTTAATGATGTCATCGTTCTGAGAGTCTGTTTCATTACGTAGGAAATTTATTCCTAATTCAATTTTGTCTACTGCAGATAGTATTGCATTTTTGGCATCAGCAAGAGAGCTTCCGGAATTTCGTACAGTAAGAAAAGTGCTACCGGGTGTAAATGCATTCAGCACACCCAAACTATCGTAATCAGTAAAATCAACATCATAGGCAATGGCTATATCAACTAATGAGTGCAATACGTTTAAAGCAACTTCCATCGCATAAATCTCAGTTAAATCAATTTCCAAATCATCTTCTCCCAAATCTCCTTGCATTTTACCTGTTATTATGAATTGGTACGTTGGAGAATTATCAACGAGGTCTAATGCAGTTAAAGCAGTGTTCAGTTTAGGAATGAGATTGTTCTGAAAAATATTCTGTATTGTGCTTAATTTCGGAGGATTTTGAAAAGCTAATTTTTGAGTTCCTAAGACTGTTTTCGCGATACTATTTTCATGTAAATTAAAATAATTAATAGAAGAAGGAAATCCAACTTTTAAACCGGTTTTTCCACTTCCGGCTAAAGGCGCCTCAAATGGATTACCGGTTTCTAAATAACTATCCCATTCATTGAAAGCATCAATTACCTGTTGATCCTGGCTAATCGTTAATATTCCGGTAAGTGCCAAACCAAAATTAGCATCTAAATTAGTATTATCCTTATTATAAGCAGTTTGATAAAGATTATAGGGTCCAGTGAAATCAATATCAGATGGGTGCTGAATACTATCACTATTAACCAAATCATACAGTACTTGCGCTAGTGCTGCATTTGCAGCTAAAACATCCGCAGCTGCTCCCTCAGGATCATTTGGATCTGTTGGACCACTGTCTTCATTACATGAAATTGAAAAAATTACCAGGAAAGATAATAAAGTAAAGAACAACTTTTTCATAATACCCTCCATAAATTAATTTGAAATAAAATCTATAAATGAAAATCAAGAGTAGAATTAAGTATAACTAAATACAATTTGCATATGCAATTAATCCGTCTAAAGATATGACTAGATATTTGATTTAGCAACTAAAAATTGTATTTGATTGATAAAAATCAATATGCGAGATAATATGTACTTTCTTTACTTACAATAGTCTCCATAATTTCTTCATTGTGGGAAATAATAAGAATGCCGGTTCCGGTGTTTCTTCTTTCAAT
>DAOWAQ010000022.1 GCA_030634505.1 Calditrichia bacterium | reverse complement strand
CGATGATATCGACAGGAATAATATCCTCGATCCTAAAAATCCAGCCAGTGAAAGACCACAGATTATTGCTGTGGAAGCTTTTGTGAATACGAATGATACTTTACCTTATCCATACAATGAATATTTATTAGATGCATTAGATCAATTGGAAGATAATTATGCAGATAAAATAACAATAGCTGAATATCATCGCAGCATTCTACCAGAATACCCAGATACATTGTCAACAAATGATAATGAAATTCTATATGGATATTACTTTGATTATTTTTGGGATTTAAATAATAATGCAGTAAAAGGAGTTCCGGATGTTTATATAAATGGAGTTTCAGCCAGAGTTCAGGGTGCTTCGAGCACTGCTTCAGCTTTATTTCGCTTGCAGGAAGTATTAAATCCAATGGTATCACAAAACAGTTATTTCACAATTGAGCCTTTAATCACTCAAGATGGAAACGATTATAAAATATCCGCAAAGATTGCTCGTCTTGGTTCAACTGATGCAGAACATATTATTATGAAAGCAGTAATTATAAGTAAGTATGATAATGGATTACATGAAAGAGTTGTTACAGAATATCTAAAATCGCAGGAAATCGAAAATATTTCTAATGGCGAAATAAAGGAAATCAATATAGGTGAAACACCAATATCGCAACTTGAATCAAAAGTTATTTTTATGATTACTTCTGAAGATGAACTGCAAGTATTTCAAAGTTTATCGGTATCTATCACTATGTGAGAGGTCAATTTAAATTGAAAATTAAAATAATATTATTTTTAATAATAACAATTGTTTTGTTTGCCTGTGATGCAGCCGAAGGCCTGTTTACAGACAGAAAAGCACCGAATGTTAATCCGATTCAGAGCGAAATTGGATTTGAGGTTGATCCTGGTGACACACTTAGATTGACAGTAAACGCAACAAATCCTGAAGATGGAGAACTTGGTTATGAATGGAGTGCCGATAACAATGCTGGAACCATAATTGGTTCTGTTAATGAGACAACGTTCTTGTGGAAAGCGCCGCTTTCAGGTGGAACCTATAGAATAAGTGTCAAAGTTTCAAATGATTATAAAAGTACAACAAACTATGTTGATGTAATAGTGAGGTCTAAATTAAACCCCTATGTTAATATAAGTGCTCCAACAGGTGGCACATATTTAATTCAATTTACTCCAATAATCATGGAATTTGAAGCAGTTCATAATAATGGAATTGCTTTGATATATATTTATATTAATGACCAAAAAATTGACAGTCTTGTAGGGCTTACGCAAACGGATTATAGTTATAATTGGGATGTATCTGCCTCTTCGGGTGATAAAGAAATTAAAGTTGTGGCTATTTCCAAAATTACTTATAAAGTTGGTTCTGACAGCATCAATGTAACAATTGAAGGTATTATTCCGGGGAAATCAGGTGATTGATTCAAAAAAAATTCTTGAAGTTGGTAAACGCGTTATTAAAATAGAAACCGAAGCGCTCAATGATCTTAATTCCAGGTTGGATGATTCATTCGTTAATGCAGTAAATTTGATCTATAATTCTAAAGGAAGAGTAATCGTTACTGGTCTGGGCAAATCAGGAGCTGTAGCACGTAAAATATCTTCAACACTAACAAGTACAGGTACCACGTCTTATTTCCTTCATGCAGCGGAAGGTTCCCATGGCGATCTTGGAATGGTACATAGGGATGATGTTGTAATTTGTATATCAAAAAGTGGTGAAACCGAGGAAATATTTAATTTAATAAATGTATTTAAAACATTAAACGTGCCAATAATAGCTATGACCGGGAATCAAAATTCTTCTTTAGCCAGATACTCAAATGTAGTCCTGAATATTGGAGTTAAAGAAGAAGCTTGTCCACATGATTTAGCTCCAACTTCCAGTACGACTACTACGTTGGCTATGGGGGATGCATTAGCAATTGCTTTACTTGAATGCCGGCAGTTCTCAAAAGAGGATTTCGCTTTAATTCATCCCGGAGGCACTCTTGGTAAAAAGTTATTTATTAAAGTAAAAGATTTGATGGAAACCGGTGAACAATTACCATTCTGTACAGTAAACGAGGATATGAAAAAAGTTACAATGGAAATGGCACAAAAAAGAGGAATTTGCCCGATTGTTGATGATAGTTTTTGTGTTGTTGGGGTGATTACTACAGGAGACCTCAACAGATTAGTTGAAAGGATGGAAAACTTTTTTCATGTTTTATCTAAGGATGTTATGAATCCAAATCCTAAGACAGTTGAACTAGATATGTTGGCAATATTAGCATTTCAGAAAATGGAAGAAAATGGCATCATTGCTTTGCCGGTTGTTGACAAAAATGGAAAGTTAACTGGTGTGATTCATTTACATGATATTTTAAAATCAGGAATTGCAAATTGAAAATATTATATTACTTATTAATTTGTTTAACTATTGGCGGATTTACTGCCTGTACGGAATTTGATGAAGAGAAAACTACGCAAATTGAAGTTGAAGAATTTCCTGATCAGGAAAGCTGGAATGCAAAAATGTATTTTACAAAGGACGGTAAAAAAAGAGCAATTTTGGAATCCGGGTATATAGCCAAATATTCTAAAAAAAATATAACACTGCTAAAAGACGGAATGCAGGTTGATTTTTTTGATAGTGAAGGCAACCATAAATCCAGACTCACATCAGAAGAAGGAAAAGTCTTCGACGGAAAACAAGACATGGTTGCTATAAAAAATGTTGTAGTAAAATCAGACAACGGTAATCATCTTTATTGTGAAGAATTGCATTGGAATAATGGAGATCAGAAAATAATTTCTTATGTACCTGTTATGATTACTACAGATAATGATACATTATACGGGGATTCAATGATTTCCGATCCGGATCTGCATAACTATGAAGTAACAAACGCTCATGGCAGTTCTCAAAAAAAAATATCGCTTGATGAATAAAGTTATATTTTCATTTATTTTAATATTTCTTCTGATTTCCACAATTCTTGCTTCTGATGGAAGATTACATTTGGTGCATGCTGATAAAACATCAGGAAAAATGGTCAATAGTGAACGTATTCATTTATGGAAAGGTTCTGTTCATGCCTATCAAGACACAGTAACTATGTTTTGTGATAGTGCAGTATTTTATGAAAACCGGAATAAAGTTGATTTTATCGGCAATGTACTTATTGATGATGGACACCATAAATTATGGGCGAATATCATCAATTATCAAACGGATTTGAGGATTGCAACATGCATCGGGAATGTTCGGATAAGTGGAGAAAATGATTCACTTTATGCTGATAAATTTATTTACAATTTTAAAGATAAATCTGCTATTGGAACAGGAAATGTTTTTATTTGGGATAAAGACGAAGGGTCAAAATTATGGGGTGATAATGGCTACTATTTGAACGAAAAAATGGAAAGCATTATTAATGGAAATGCAAAATTATTCAAACCTAATAGTAATAATCAGGATACACTTATTATTACCTCAAAAAAAATGGAATATTATGGTATTATACCCAAGAAAGCGATAGCTACCGACAGTGTCCGTATTTTTAAAAATAATCTTCGTGCCAAATGTGATTCAGCAGTTTACAGTATTACCGAAGAAGTGGTTTTTTTGCGACTAAATCCTTTCGCCTGGCAAGATGAAAATAAAATGAGTGGAACTGACATCGATCTAAAGTTAGACAGTTTAAAATTAAAAGAAATAATTATAACCGGTAAAAGTAAAGTTGAGACACTGGCTGATTCAATAGACAATCAATACAATATATTGAAGGGTAAATCTATACAAGTACTAATTGAAGATGATAAACCGGTAAAAGTAATTGCTCGTGACAATGCAAGTAGTATTTTCCTGGTAGAAGAAGATAAAGAAAAACAAGGTACAAATGCTGCAAGTTCAGATAGTATAACTATTTTTTTTAAAGAGGGAACGCCTGATAGTATAAATATAGCTGGTGGTAGTGAAGGAACTTTTTATCCACCTGATTATAAAGGAGAGTTTAAAGGTGAGCACTAATAATGGCAAATATATTCTTCGCGCTGAAAAATTAATGAAAACTTACGGCAAAAGAACGGTTGTCCAAAATACATCGATTGAAGTTAAACAAGGTGAAATTGTTGGATTATTGGGACCTAATGGTGCAGGTAAAACTACTACCTTTTATATGATTACTGGAATGATTAAGCCTAATTCCGGAAAAATTTTTATAAATGATGAAGATATTACAAAAACTCCCATGTATCGGCGTGCGCGAAAAGGAATTTCTTATCTACCACAAGAAGCATCTATATTTAGAAAATTATCTGTAGAAGACAATTTATTAGCGATTATGCAGGTTATTGGAATTCCTGCTTCAGAAAGAAAAGAAAAATGTAATCAATTACTGAATGAACTCAATATTTCTCATTTAGCAAAAAATAAAGGATTTAATTTATCCGGAGGAGAACGTCGCAGAACAGAAATTGCACGAACATTAGTGACAGAACCAAGATTTATTCTTCTTGATGAACCGTTTGCCGGTGTTGATCCAATTGCTGTTGAGGACATTCAAAACATTGTACACAATCTTAAAGAAAGAGGAATCGGCGTTCTGATTACAGATCACAATGTACACGAAACTCTTTCAATAACTGATAGGGCTTATTTATTATTTGAAGGGAAGATCTTAAAAGGGGGCACTTCAGCATTTCTTGCAAATGACCCGGAAGCTAAAAAATTATACCTGGGAGAAAAATTTAAGCTTGACCGCTAAACTGTAATTCATTACCCTTACTTTTAATTACTGTAACATTTTCGGCACCAAATAATTTTTTAAGGATAAGTGGTGAGATATACTTTGCATTCGGAATTAGTATTCGATCAAATGGAAATTGTGATTTACGATAAAGATGAAAATAATTGTTTGAAGATTCTCTACTGTATGAATATTTTCTAAAAAAACCACCTAGTTGGTCAGCATTTAAACTCTGAATATTAATTTGTTGGTTAAATTTAGGTTTTTCATTTTCGGGTGAAAAAGGTTCCATACGAAGTTTATAATTATCACGATAAGTTTCGATAGCAAGTTTCATCAGTGGTGTAATATCTTGTATCTTTAAAGCTTGCACATAACAACCACATATATTTGGCACATACCCAACTACGTATTTGCCATCAAACTCTATTTTTACTGAAAATTTCATTTAGCAAGGTGTATTTGTCAGAAATATGAATATACAAATAACTACATTATTTGTAATAAGTTATTCAATCAATGCAGAATTTTCAACCAAAAGTTAAAAATATCAATTATGAATTTATAATAGTAGCCGATATTTTACTAAATTTTATCTGTAAGCAATATCGTATTTCATTTATTCTATCTTTGTCCGAAGATAAATGTTGAAGCTTGTTTATTGATTAATATTTGAAAAAATCTTACATTCTGGTGGGTAAATAGCATTTAATACTATCTATGGATGAAAAAATCACAATCTCTCTTATTCCTTATTATAAGGAACATTTTCTTGGAATTAAAGAATTTTTAGAAAAACAGGGTCATAGTATTTTTATTATTGATGAAAATAATATCTCTGATAAGAACGATGCTGATTTGTCCATATTATTTGTTAATGAGATTACTTTTGATACTATTGTGTTCATTGAAAATAATTTTAAGAATATACCTGTATTATTGAACTATAATCATTGTCCGGAAGAAATCTCAATCGATTCTATTTCGAAAAACTTAACTTTTCATCAAAAAGGAGAATTAACTACATTACCAATTTTGATTGAAAATGCAATTTTAAAGAACCAGTTGTTGGAAAATTCAATCAAAGGGGCGGAATCAATTTCACCTCTTCTAAGACTTCAGGAAAATATTCTAAGTATAAGTATTAATAAACTACCTATTGAAACATATAATAATAAAGTACTTTCATTAATCTCTGGATTTGCCGGAGCAAATGAATATCAATTTTTTATTTTGCCAAGATTTAAAAAGTTTAATGTGATTTTATATGAAAAATTTGTAGAGAAGCATAATTTTAGTAAGATAAATGATTATTATCCTGAAATAGATATTGATTCTTTGTTAAAAATATTGGAAAAAAATCAAGAATTAATAATGTTCAAGAAAAATGGTAATGTAAAAACTGATATCACAAGTGATAAAACAGGAAAACATTATTACAGTCTGATAGTCGTACCGGTTTTTATTAATAATGTTCTTTACGGATGCATAATTTTTAATTTTCACAAAGCTATAGAAAATATTAATAAGTTAAGACAAGAAATATTTTTCATTTCAAAATATTTTTCATTTCATCTTCAGTATAAAATTGTATATAGTCAGTATGAAAATTCTATAAATCAATTTAGTAGATTGATAAATGATGCTATAAATGGCATTTATCAATCTACAGAAGACGGTCAGATTATTTATGCAAATCCGGCTTTTTTAAAAATTGTTGGTTTTGATTCATTAGATGAAATAAAAGAAATTAATTTATTTACTGAACTTTATACCTCAAAATCAGATCGACAAAAATTTATTGAAAAAATTAAAAAGGAAAAAGCTGTTCATAATTATGAGTCGGTATTAAAGAAAAAAAATGGTGAGATTATCAATATTTTAGAAAATAGCCGTATTGTTGATAATCAGGATGGTTCTGTTTTATTTGAAGGTATTATTCAAGATATTACGCATCAAATAAATCTTAAAGAAAAATTAAAATATCAAACTTCGTTTTCAGAACAAATTGTTGAAAATGCTCCATTCCTGATAATTGCAATCAATGAGAATAAAGAAATTATTATGTGGAACTCTTTGGCCGAAAATATTACCGGTTATGATCGCAATGAATTATTTAATAATAAAGGAATACTTACTAAACTAATTTCAAACATTAAATCATTTGAAGATCATATTTCTTCAATAATTCAGAAAGATGCTTTAGAAGATAATTCTAAGTATGATGATTTTGAATTAATTTCTAAAAACGGTGCAAAAAGGATAATACGTTGGTCCTGGATTGTGAATGATTATTTAAGCAATGATAAAAAATTGATTTTGGGATTTGGTTTAGATATAACTGAAACGAAAAAATTGGAAGAGCAATTATTCGAATCTCAAAAAATGGAAAGTATTGGAACCCTTGCAGCAGGTATGGCTTATGATTTTAATAAAATTCTCAATGAATTGAATGTATATAATTCAAGTTTAAAATCTATCTTAAATAAGGAATCAAAAGAAATTACTTTTGTTGAGCGAATTGAAGATACTATTCAAAAAGCATCAACTTTTACATCTAAGTTAATAGGACTTTCGAGATCAGAAAAAAAGCGAAATCAAAAAATTGACGTCAACAATTGTATTAATTATGTATTAGATATATTAGAACATACCGTTCATGATGATATTGAAATGGATAAGGAAGTTTGTAATGAGCCACTTATTGCAGGGGATATTTCGCAGATTCATCAGGTTATTTTAAATATAGCTTTAAATGCAAATGATGCTATTAAAGATAAAGGAAAAATAAATTTCAAGACAGAAATTGTCATAGCTAAAAGTGACGATATTTTACATACATATAATCCCCCAGCGAAAAATTATGTAAAAATTACTATCTCTGATTCCGGGATAGGAATCCCACCTGAATTGCACCAAAGAATATTTGATCCGTTTTTTACAACAAAACCATCAGGAGAAAGTGCAGGCTTAGGACTTTCAGTGACATATAATATTGTTAAAAACCATAAAGGTTATCTTTTAGTTGACAGCACATTAGATAAAGGCTCAAATTTTTATATTTATCTGCCTTATGTCGGGGAACCTTCTAAAAGTTTCATCCAAAAAATTTCGGATGATGAAAGTGCAATAGAGCAACCTATAATAAATTTCAAAGAAAAGCATCAAATACTTGTTGTAGATGATGAAGTAATTATCCGCGATCTGTTAAATGATGTATTAATTGAACAAAATTATGATGTGATATTAGCAAAAGATGGTTTTGAAGGGTTGGAGTTATACAAAAAAAATGAACAAACGATTGGTTTAATAATCCTTGATATCATAATGCCCGGAATGTCCGGAAAAGAAGTGTTTGAAAAGATACGTGAAATTAATGGCAAAGCAAAAATAATAATAACAAGTGGATATAGTAAACAAAAAGTAACAGAAAGTTTAATGGCAAACGGAGCTAACGGATTCTTACCAAAACCATTTAATATTGATAAATTACTCGGAATAATTAAAGCTTTGATCGAAGAAAATTAATAAAAGTATTTATTTAAAGTTAATAAACTCTTAAATTTACAAGGTTAGATTAAAATAACTAATTAAACTTTATTTAATTGTGTGGAGAATGGGTTTTTATGAAGCGAATTTTGATTCTTTGTAATGGAAACTCGGCAAGGAGCCAAATGGCTCAAGAATTTTTAAAAAGAATTACTTTTAACAGGGTTGAAGTATTAAGCGCTGGTATAAAAACCAAGCCTATACACCCCATGGCAGTAAAAGTAATGTTAGAACTCGGAATTGATATTTCTGGTAATGAATCAAAATCCGTTAATAAATTTTATCATGATCGATTTGACTATGTCATTACTGTTTGTGATGAAGCAAGAGAAAAATGTCCAGATTTTCAGGGCAGCTTTACAAAAATACATAAAAGTATTGAAGATCCTGCAATAATAAAAGGTACTGAACAAGAAAAAATGGAAGTTTTTCGTACTGTTCGGGATAATATCAAAGAATGGTTAACAGATTTTGCGGATGGATATAAATTAGGTTAAAAACAAAATATTAGAATTCTAAGTCTTTATATTACTTTTCCTCCTTATTTATTTAATATCATTATAAATTATATTTCTATATAAAAATTACTTTTATTTATTAAGATTTATTAAATTAATTCATCATAATTATAAAAAAATACCAAGAATAATTGTTTTTAAGAATTTATATAAAAACACGATAAATTAGATATACTATTAATATTAAATTCTCATGATTAAATCAACAGGGAGCAGCAACATGGATAAAAGGAAAAATTTTATTCCAATAATTACGGTATTAATCATTTTAATTCTGCCGGTTATTTTCTCATTTTCAGAAATATATGCAACTGAAACTGGAGAAACACATGATTTGGGAAGTGAATTACCATTATGGAGTGCGATACCTTTTGTAGGAATTTTACTATCCATTGCCGTATTTCCTCTAGTTGCTCCGCATTTTTGGCATCATCATTTCCCCAAGATTTCGGCTGCCTGGGCATTGATTTTTGCTGCACCTTTTTTATTTATCTATCAAGGACAGGCATTTCATGAAATATTACATATCTATTTGCTTGATTATTTTCCGTTTATAATACTTTTATGGGGTCTTTATACAATTGCAGGCGGCATACATATTAAGGGTACAATGAGAGGTACACCAATTGTTAACGTGCTTATTATATTTATTGGAACTATGCTTGCTTCATGGGTAGGAACAACCGGCGCAGCAATGATCATGATCAGACCTATTTTAAAAGCAAACCAGGATAGAAAACATAAAGTGCATTTAATAGTATTTTTTATATTTCTTGTGGCAAATATTGGAGGATCATTAACTCCATTAGGCGATCCGCCATTATTTCTTGGATTTTTACATGGCGTCAGCTTCTTTTGGACCTTAAGCCTGTTTCCTAATATGATATTCTGTGTATTTGTTTTGTTGATTCTTTTATATATTTGGGATAGTTATTTGTATCGACAGGAAGGTATTAAACCAGACACTACAACTGAAAAAGAACCCATTAGAATTGAAGGTGCATTTAATTTTCTTCTGTTATTAGGGGTAGTCGTTGGAGTTCTTTTTAGTGGTATGGTGCATTTACCTGAAATATCCGTTTTCGGGATACATGTTCCTTTGCAAAATTGGGTTCGTGATTTTTGGATAATACTAATGGGAATATTGTCTTTAAGACTTACTTCAAAAGCAACACGTGCTGCAAATGAATTTACCTGGTTCCCAATAAAGGAGGTAGCTTATTTATTTGCGGGAATATTTATGACGATCATTCCTGCCTTAGCTATTTTAAAAGCCGGTGAAAAAGGTGCATTAGCAATATTAATTAAATTTGTTGAAACTCCAAATGATTTTTTCTGGGTTACAGGAATCCTTTCAAGTTTTTTGGATAATGCTCCAACATATCTTACATTTTTCAATACTGCTTTAGGGAAATTAGGACTTAGTGAAGATATGATTAGAACTGCCTTTGCAGCCGGAACAATTGAAGCACAATATCCTTCTTTCATATCATTATTAACAGGAATTTCCTTGGGCGCGGTTTTTATGGGGGCCAATACGTATATAGGTAATGCTCCGAATTTTATGGTTAAATCTATTGCGGAAGAATCAGGAATTAACATGCCAAGTTTCTTTGGCTACATGATTAAATATTCAATTCCAATATTAATACCATTGTTTTTATTGCAAACTTTGATTTTTTCATAATTTATAAATATTGAAAAGAAAGCTAATAGAATTACAAAAATTATACTGGTTATTTGGGAATAGTCTGTTGTAAACAATCCTCTAATTTTAAACTCTTCCTTGAAATTTATATAATCATTATATTTATTTACCTGTTTTTATTATATTATGACCATCACTTTTGACAGGAGAGAAAAATAATAAATCAGAATAAAATAAAGGTTTTATCTTCAGCCCTTTCAAATAAAATTGCCGCAGGTGAAGTTGTTGATCGCCCGGCGTCAGCCATTAAAGAACTGATAGAAAATGCCATCGATGCTAATGCGACGAAAATCTCGATTGTATTGAGCCAAAGCGGAAAAGAGTTAATACAGGTTGTGGATAATGGGGAAGGAATGTCGGAAGAGGATTTGCACCTGGCTTTTAAGCGGCACGCTACAAGCAAAATAGAAACCATTCAGGACCTCGAAGCTATAGATACATTGGGATTTAGGGGTGAAGCACTTCCAAGTATTGCATCGGTTTCCCAGGTAGAAATAAAAAGTAAAAGAAAAGATGACAGTCTTGCATCTGTTTTAAGATTAGAAGGTGGAAATGTTGCTAAGGAATCAAAATCTGCAGCGCCTGTCGGTACCAATATTTCCGTTAAAAATCTATTTTTTAATACCCCTGCCAGAAGAAATTTTTTAAAAAGTGATGCTGCTGAAATTCAGCAAATTATAAAGGTTCTAAAAAAATTCTTTTTATGTTATCCTAATATTGAATTTGAAGTAATTAGTAATAATGAAAAATTATTTGAATTAAAAAATGGTGGAATCGAAGAAAGAGCCAGGGAAGTATTTGGCAAGGAATTGTTCCCGGAACTTTTAAAAGTAAATGAAAGCCTTGGGGGAATTGAACTTTCGGGATTTATTTCAAAACCGGACCATATTCGCAGATCACGGGGCAATCAATATATATTCCTTAACGGAAGACCTATCCAGGACAAAGCTCTTAATCATGCTATTTTTCAAGGCTTTGGAAATTCAATTTCCTCCGGAGAATTCCCAACTTTTTGTTTGTTTCTCGAAATGGATCCTAAAATAGCGGATGTAAATGTTCACCCCAGTAAAATGGAAGTAAGATTTTCGAATGAGAAAAGTCTTTACTATTTCTTCCTAAGTTCAATTAGAAAAACATTGAATGAAGCAAATGTGATTCCGGATTTATCGCATACCTATGATGAAAGTGAATCTGTAATTAGCAGTAAAATTTCAAGTAAAAATGAAATTGCCGAAGAATTAAGACACCGCAGTAAATTCATTTCGAGGGATACCAGCAATCAATTAAGTCTGGCTTATGTTAATCCTAATAATAACGTAGATACGGATTCAGGACAGGATCAAAATACAAATTTTCAGGATGATATTGAGGTAAGATTCTGGCAAGTTCACAAAAGGTATATTTTTTCAGAAATTAAAAGTGGCGTTGTTATCATTGATCAGCATGTAGCGCATGAAAGAATACTTTATGAAAAAATATTGAATACATTTAAAAATGGAGAAAAAGTCTACGGTCAGCAACTGCTGTTCCCACACTCTTTAACCTTGGCTGTTGAAGATTTAATGATCATCAAAAATATATCTGAATTACTCAATAAAATTGGTTTCAATGTCAGGGAATTCAGCGGTAATACAATGATTATTGATGCTATTCCTGTAGATGTTAAGGTTGGCAGGGAAGGGCAGATAATTTTAGACATCATTGATTATTACAAAGAAAATCCTCTTAAAGAGTTTGATCCTTACGAAAAACTGGCAGCGGCATTTTCCTGTAAAAACGCAATTAAATCAGGTGAAGTTTTAAATCAAGCACAAATGCATTCACT
>DAOWAQ010000210.1 GCA_030634505.1 Calditrichia bacterium | reverse complement strand
ACAGATATTATTCCGTTTTTAGATGTTATTGATGAAGAAGCTAAAAAGATCGATGCTGTAAATTCAATTAAAAAAATAGATAATAAATGGTTTGGATATAATACTGATGTACATGGGTTCTGTTATCCAATACGGGACTATTATAAAAATATAAATACTGCACTGGTAATGGGTACGGGTGGGGCAGCTAAGGCTGTAATATATGCAATCCTAAAATATATAAAACCACAAAAAATTGTTGTCTTGGGAAGAAATGTTGATAAAGCAGAACAGTTGAACGATAAATATAAAGATGCGTCAGAATCAATTCTTATTGAAACAAATAATTCCTCAAATATTAAAAATTATATAAGCAGCGCGGATCTAATTGTAAATACAACTTCAGTAGGAATGCACCCCAATATAAATGATTCGATTTTACCAAAATCTTTTTCAATGAGAGAGCAAGCAATTGTATATGATTTAATTTACAATCCTTTAGAAACCAATTTTATAAAAAAAGCAAAGGAAATATGTACGAGTTGTATAACTATCAATGGAATGCAAATGCTCATTGCACAGGCTGTAAAATCAATCGAAATATGGACGGGAATGGAAATATCGGTAGAAAATACAATTACTGCTTTAAATAAATCTAACTTATTACTTTAAATATAATCAAACAATATAAGACGATCATTTCGAGAATTAACGAGAAATCTCACTTTTGATTCCTCACTTCCACCCGCCTTAAGCGGGCAGGTAAAGCGGGATCCAAAATGATATGTTTTTAACATTTAATGTTAATCTGTTTAATTTTCATCGCTTTCATCTTCAGAAATATTATTTGTCTTCTTCATACTGTCAGCAATGTCTTTTCCAAATTGTTTGGCGTTTTTACCGAATTCTTTTATGCGGGCTTGTGCTTTATAAAAAATGGTATCTTTTGTAAATGTTCCGTCTTTGTGTTCAACACCTGCCGGAACCCCGGTTAAAATTCTTATACCATCTTCAATTTTATCCACTGACCAGATATTGAATTTACCTTTTTGTATGCTGGAAATGATTTCGTCATTGAGCATCAGGTTTTTAACATTAGAGCAGGGAATAATGATTCCTTGTTTGCCATTGAGTTTGCTCATTTTGCATACTTCATAAAAACCTTCAATCTTTTCATTTACGCCGCCAATTGCCTGTACTTCTCCTTTCTGATTGACCGAGCCTGTAACTGCGATACCCTGGTAAATCGGGACATTGGAAAGAGAAGAAAGCAGTGCATATAGTTCGGCACACGAGGCACTATCTCCGTCAATCATGCCATAGCTTTGTTCAAAAGTTAAACTGGCGGAGAATGAAAGGGGTATTTTATCCCCGAATTTTGATGCAAAATATCCGGAAAGAATCAGCATGCCTTTATCATGTAATTTTCCGCTTAATTTTGCTTCACGTTCTATATTAATTATTCCACGGTTTCCAATGTAAGTTGACGCTGTAATGCGCGAAGGTTTGCCAAATGAATAGTCTCCCAGACTATAAACAGCTAATCCATTTATCTGACCTTCGACATATTTATCAACATCAAAAACATAAGTATTTTCTTTGATTGCCATTTGGATTTTTTCTTCACTCATATTTCTGCGATATTTATCTTCAGCAAGGGCTTTTATAACATCTATTTTGTCAACTATTTTCACCCGGCGTTGACCTGCCCAATAGGAAGATTCACGAATTAGGCGCACAATTTCTGAAAATTGAATAGAGATACGTTTTTGATGAGAAACCAGTCGATAGGCATGCTCAATAATAGCCTGTACGCCGGATTTGTTAAAATGTAATAATTTTTCTTCATCTACAACCCGCGCTATAAATTGAATGTATTTGTTAATATTCTTTTGTGATTCAGTTACTTCATAGTCAAAATCAGCACGAATTTTGAATATTTTCCTAAAATCCTCATCAGCGTTGTGTAACATGTTATAAATATTTTTATGCCCTATTAATATAACTTTCACATTGATAGGGATTGGTATCGGTTTTAATCCAACGGTAGAAGTATAACCATAAAGGTTGTGTACATCTTCAATGTGCAGGTATTTAGTACGTAAATAGCGTTTTAAGGCATCATAAACGTATGGTTGGCGTAGGACTTGTTCCACATCTAAAATCAGGTATCCACCATTTGCTTTAAGTAAAGATCCGGATTTAATCATGGTATAATCTGTATATAAATATCCCATGTATGATCTTTTTTCAATCCGGCCAAATAAATTATTGTAAGTTGGATTCATCTCATAAACAACCGGGGCGCCTTTTAATTTGGAGTAATCAGTAAGTACATTTATTTTATATTTATTAATTTGGGCATTTTCCTGATTTTCCGGTGATGGAAGTGAATTTTTGTTTTGATTTGTACTAAGAAATGAATACACATTAGTGATAATATCATTGGAAACTTCCTCGAAATAGGATTGTATGTTTTTACAGTCCCCGAATTCTTCCTTAATTGGGTCAAAAATATTCGTTACTGCAAAATCGGCTGTTGCTTGTTCTAATGCTTCTACCTCATCTTCGGTTTTTCTGTCAATTGTTGTGGCCTGACGTATCATGGATTTTATCTGTTTTTGAACCTTCTGAATATTTTTTTCAATTTTGTTTTTTTCTGTGGTTGATAATTGCTGGTAGGCGTCCTCTTCAACAGGTTTATCACCTTTAACCGGGATGGTATGAAAACCACTGGTAGAGCTTTTAATTTTGATTTGCGATTTTATTGCTTCTTCTTCCAGAGCGGTAAATATTTGCCTTTTTTTCGCCTGGCTTTGTTCAATGATTTTGTTCTTTTTTTCTACATATTCATTACTCTCAAAATCTTTGGGTAATTCACGTTTGAGGTTGTAAATCAGTTTTGAAAACTTCTTTTCCAGCAACCGCGCTCTTCTGCGGGGCAATTCCAAAGCCTTTGGTTCATCAGGATTGTCAAAATTATAGACATAAATCCAGTCATTGGGACTGGGCTCATTGGCGGCATATTTCTTTAATAAATCCTGTACAATGGTTGTACGACCCGTACCACGCATTCCGGATACAAAAATATTATAGGAACTATTTTTAATCGCGAGTGCAAAACTAATTGATTTGACAGCACGATCCTGCCCGATAACCGAATCTAAGATGGGGATATCTTTTGTTGTTGTGAATTTTATTTTTGAAAGATCAACATCTTTTTTAAGATTTTTTAATTCAACTTTGCAGTTTTTGTACATAAGTTTTCTCCTTTTGATCGTGTCAAAAGTAAAAATTAAAAAGTTTGTAATCAATAATTAAAGGTAATATAAATAACATTAACAAATAGATTGATTTTGATTGGTAAGATTTACAAATTTAAGCTGATTATTAATAAAGAATATCGAAAGAAGAATTACGAATTCCGAAATTTTGTATTCTTGGTTCTTTTATCTTTTTTCTTAAAACCAGGGGAGTAGATGGGGCCTGGTGGCTCTCCCGGTCTTCAAAACCGCGTGTGTCCCTAAAACGGGGACGGGTGGGTTCGACTCCCACGTACTCCCGCAAAGAAAAAGCCCCGTAATATAGGCGTTTACGGGGTTTTGTATTTCTAACTACAATATATTTATTTTATTTAAAAATTAATATTTCTTTTCAGGTGACAGATAAGTGACAGTTTTTGTCAATATCGTTACGTTTTTTGCTTTTATTTTAAATTGTTTGTCAACTAAATCTTATCATAAAAAAGATAAGTTTCAATTAAAAAAATGGTGATGTCTAAAATCTTAAAATTTTAAACACCTATTTTTCTTGCATTACCATTTCACATTTTTTAATATAAATTATAATTTTCATTTATTAAATACAGAGGTATTATAGAACAACTATAATCAATAAATTTCCCCGATGCTTGCGTCGGTTGGAGTTAGTTAGCATATTAGGGGATGAGTGAACATGTTTTAAAAAGTCATAACAAAACATTATTACTTTATCACTTGGTGTTTCCGGTAAAGTATAGCAGAAAAGTTTTTAGTAAGGAAGTTGAGGTGAGTCTAAAAAATATTTGTATTGGAATATCAGACAGGTATGAATTGAATTTTGTTGAAATTGGTGTTGATGATGATCATGTTCATTTTTTGATTCAGAGTGTACCAATGTTATCGATCACAAAAATAGTAACCACAATAAAAAGTATATTAGCAAGAGAAATATTGTTAAGACATAATGAAATAAAGAAGATACTATGGGGTGGGAATTTGTGGACAAGTGGATATTATGCAAATACAGTTGGCCAATATGCCAATGAAGATGTGATAAGTAACTATGTCAAAAACCAAAGAAAAGAATATAGAAGAATTTATAGGGGACAGCTGAAACTTGATCTATAAGGGGATACCCCGTTGCTTGCGGCGGGGTAGTTCATT
>DAOWAQ010000389.1 GCA_030634505.1 Calditrichia bacterium | reverse complement strand
CCCTATAACCGAACCTCCCAGAACGAACATTTAAATGTACAAGGGGATTTAGAAGGTTATTTGGTGGATTTTTATGTTAATATGATTCTGGCAGGCGAAATGGATACCTATGGTTTAATGCTGGGCACTCCATTTTATGATTCTGCATTGGATATTGCTAACCAGGGATCCTTTAGTCAATATTCTCAGGGCTGGGGTTCCCGTTTGAAAGAGCATGAAAAAATAACAAATATAAGGACCAGACCACTACGGGAAGCTAAACCCGATTTTTTTGAGGCATTGTATTATCTGGATGAAAACAATATAAAAGAAGCACGAAAATATGCTCAAAAGGTATTAAAAAACATTGAAAAAGTATACAAGAATCAACCCAACAACAAATATTTAAAACTCTTTTTTGATGCTCACTACAAAGAGCTTGCTCAATTGTTTAGAGGTAATACTAAAGTTTTACAACAATTCGAAGTTTACGATCCTTTGCATAAGCATTTATACAGGGAGTTTGCAAAACAGTAATTATTTTTTTGTAATACGGGCGAATTTTCTTTTGCCGACTTTCAATACTTTTGAGCCTGATATATTAACTTCTGCAAAGATATCATCAATTTTTTCACTATTAACTGAAACACCACCCTGGGTAATTAATCGTCGTGCTTCATTTTTAGAGGAAGCTGTTTTTGTCGCAATCAATAATTCATCAATGCGCATATTTTCCTGTTCAAATGAAAATTCAGGCATTTCATCGGGGATATCTTTTTTTACAAATACCTGTTCAAATGCGTTTTCTGCACTTTTTGAAGCTTCTTCTCCGTGATACATTCTGACTATTGTACGTCCTAAATATTTTTTAACATCACGGGGATTGATATTTACATTATCAAGTTGTGATTTGATGTTTTTTAATTCGTCCAGTGAAACATCTGTGACCAGTTCAAAATATGGATATATCAATTTATCCGGAATGGACATGACTTTGCCATAAATTTCATTTTCCGCTTCGTCAATACCTATATAATTTCCCAACGACTTACTCATTCTTTGAGTGCCATCTAATCCTTCTAATACCGGCAGAGTTAAGACGATTTGCGGTTCCTGCCCGTATTCTTTTTGGATTTGTCTTCCAATAACCAGGTTAAATTTTTGTTCTGTCGCCCCCATTTCTAAATCAGCTTTGATCATTACGGAATCGTAACCCTGCATCAAAGGATAGAAAAACTCATGAATACTGATTGGTAATTGCCCGGAATATCGTTTTGAAAAATCATCTCTTTCCAGCATTCGGGCTACGGTAAATTTTGAAGCCAATTCCATAATTTTTTCAAAAGTCAGTTTCTTAAACCAATCACCATTAAAGCGGATTTCTGTTTTTGGTTCATCCAATATTTTGAAAAATTGCTGACGGTAGGTTTCGGCATTTTGCATAACCTGTCCATGGGTCAAACGGGGTCGTGTTGAATTTTTTTCGGAAGGATCACCAACCATAGCTGTGTAATCACCAATAATGACAACTACCTGGTGACCCAAATCCTGGAACTGTTTTAATTTGCGAATGCCAACTGTATGGCCCAGATGAATATCAGGCGCTGTGGGGTCAAAGCCCTGCTTTATAATTAAAGGCGTATCTTCTTTAATTGATTTTTCAAGTTTTTTTACTAATTCATCTTCAGGCAATAAATCAACTGTACCTCGACGGATAACATCCATTTGTTCGTTCAATGTGGGAAAAGGCATATGTGCTCCATGTTTAAATTAAGAATGAAGAATGAAAGTTGAAGAATATCTAACAAACCGAGGGGATAAATATAAATTTATTTTCATTTTTCATTATTGTGCTATATTTTAAATTTGAATTGTTTCTGCTCTCTCTGCAAATCACGCTTGACGTCACGTTCAGCGATGGTTACTTTTTTATCATATTTTCGTTTACCCCGGGCAATACCCAGTTCTATTTTTGCAATATTATTTTTGAAATATAATTTAAGAGGGATTAGAGTTACTCCTTTTTCTTCTACTCTTCGCTTAATTTTTTTTATTTCCTGTTTATGTAATAAAAGTTTTCTTTCTCTTATAGGATCATGATTGGCAAAAGTTGCTTCTTTGTATTGTGCAATATGCATCCCAATGACCCACAATTCTCCGTTTCTAATACGTCCGTATGCATCAACCAGACTGGCTTTTCCGGCTCGCATAGATTTTACTTCGCTTCCTTGTAAAACTAATCCAACTTCAAGACTACTGGCAATTTCATAATTATGTCGTGCTTTACGATTTACAGCAATAACCTTTATATGATCTTCATTTTCCATTTTATAAACTTAATAAATATGTCGTCAATTATAAAAAATTATACGCGTTTGAGCAAAGTTTATTTTATCGCTGGATTCTTGTTGCTGGTTACTGACCACTGGTCATTTGTCAATGGCATTTGGTAATTGGTTTTAGATAGTTTAATCTTGCAATATATTATTTTCTACCCATTCACCCTTATACGCATCTACCTTTTTCCTTTTCTAATAGACATGAATGATTCATAAAGTATGATCTCATAAAAACACATAACGCCCAATTCTACAAATTGATTTTAAATATTAATCTATCTAAATTTTACTTTTGCGAAAGTGGCGGAATTGGTAGACGCGCTAGGTTCAGGATCTAGTGTTCGCAAGGACGTGGGGGTTCAAGTCCCCCCTTTCGCACAGTAATAGCAAGGGTTTGCAGCGATGCGAATCCTTTTTTTATTTCTTAAATCTTATCGTATTTTGTGTCCAATGTGTCCATGCTGAAAAGGTCGAGATGATTATGAAATGATTGATTTACATCCTCATACTGTTGAAGTATTGAAT
>DAOWAQ010000236.1 GCA_030634505.1 Calditrichia bacterium | reverse complement strand
GCTGTATTCTTTTAGAAAGGTGTTTTCAAACAGCTCGTTTACAATTTGAGATAATATTTGACTATATTCGGCAATGTATATTGTTGATTTATTTATCACAATTTTGCCTATAATTAACTCAAATAAAATGAATTATTTTTGTTAATTTAGTAAATAGTTAACTTAGTTAATTGTTAAGTCCGTTAACTATACAACTATTATCAATAAAAATCAATATTCTTTTGCTTTTTATTAATAATTTTTAACATCTAAATATTAACGATTTAGACTATTTCAAAATGTTATATTTTTTTAAATAAAAAGTAAGTGTTGTTCGTGGTATACCTAATATTTTAGAGGCCTGTGTGACATTATTCTTGGCAATTTCTAATGCTTGTTTAATAAGCCGTTTGTTGCCTTCTTGCAGAATATTTATACCTGATTTAGTATTTAAGTTTAGATTAAATTGATTGTTTGATTCTATAATGTCTTTATTATCAATTGAATATTTTTTCTCATTAATATCATTCAGTTCCAGACAATTATTTTTAATTAATAGTATGGCTTTTTCAATCCTGTTTTTTAGCTCTCTTATATTCCCTTTCCAAAAGGATGAGTTTAGGTACATCTCTGCCTTATTAGATATATCTGTTACTGACTTATTAAATTTATTGTTAAATTCGTCAATAAAATATTTTGCGAGTGGCAGGATATCTTCTTTTCGCTCTCTTAGAGGTGGTATCTCAAGATTCGCAACATTTATTCGATAGAATAAATCCATTCTGAATTTTTTTTGACTTACTAATTCTTCAATATTTGAATTTGTAGCAGCTATAAATCTCACATTCACTTTGGTTGATTTGACAGTACCCAATCTAAAAAATTCATTCTTTTCCAGTACATGTAATAATTTTGATTGTATATCTAAATCTAAATCACCTATTTCATCAAGAAATAATGTACCCCCATTTGCACGTTCAATCAATCCGGATTTACCCTGCTGTGAAGCGCCGGTAAAAGCTCCCTTTTCATAGCCAAATAATTCACTTTCAATTAGTTCTTTTGGAATTGCTGAGATGTTTATTGGTACAAAGGGCTGATTAAATCTTGCACTTTTATAATGTATCAATTCAGCCATAATCCCTTTTCCTGTACCCGTTTCACCTTGAATAAGAACTGTTGAATCTGATTTGGAATATTCGCCGGCAAGTTTTAGAACGCTCTTCATTTTCAATGATGTAGCCACCATTCTGGGCATGCATATATTATCTTGAAATGTTGTTTTTAATTCATCAACTTCCTTTTTTAACCTAAGATTATCGAGAGCTCGTTGAACAGTATATCGAATAAAATCAGGATCAACCTTTTTCTGAATGAAATCGTAGGCGCCCAATTTCATTGCCTCGACTGCTACATCAATACTACCGTAAGCAGTAATCATAATTACCAGCAAACTTTCATATTTACCGTTTAATTCTTTAAGAACTGATATACCATCCATTTCACCTAATTTATAATCTAATAACATCAGATCAATGGATTCTTCTTTCAATATCTTTTCTGCTTCTTTGTAATTATTGGCTGTGAAAATCTGACGATCTTTTGCATCAATAATTCTTTTTAGGGATTTACACACCAGTTGTTCATCATCCAGAATTAAAATATTAAATTTCATAATTTTATCCCCGAGAATATGGAAATGAAATGGTAAAAGTAGTTCCTAAACCAACCTTACTATCTAAATTAAATGGCGCATTATGTTGATTGAGGATTCGCTGTACAATTGCCATTCCCAATCCTGTTCCATTGGGAGATTTTGAATAGAATGGATCAAAAACCCGATCGATCTCATCTTTAGGAATCCCCTTTCCGGTATCTTCGATTTCTATTATTAAATAACTTGATGTAGAATTAGTCCTGATATTTAATACCCCGGCACCACTCATTGCCTGAAATGCATTTAATAATAGATTTATAAATACCTGTTCAATTTGGTGAGAGTCCACTTCAATTGGCTTGGAATTATGATTATAATCTGTATTTATTTTTATTGCAGATTTTTCAAACTGTTTTTGTACAAGTATGAGACTTTTTTCAATAATAGCTTTTATCTGAACGAATTCAAATGAAAGTTCATGAGGCTTCGCATAATCTAATATAGCAGATACAATTTGTTCAATTCTATTTATACCGTCTTTAAATTCCGGATATACCTCATTAAATTTATCTGAATCCTTATAATTTTGCTTTAAAAAATCCAGATTATTGGTTATCGCGAAAAGTGGATTACGAATTTCATGCGCAATTCCAGAAGATATTTGTCCCAATGCAAATATTTTTTCTGTTTGAATCGAATACTGCTCAATCTTTTTTCGTTCGCTCAAATCACGTATATATACCAGTGAAAGATTAGCATTTTGTTTTTGAGTAAATCCTTTTATTTTATATATCTCAACCGGTATTTTTAGTCCATAGGTCGATGAAAGTGTCGATTCAAAATGTGCTTCAATGATCCCATCTTTTTTTTCATCTTTAATTGCTTTTGTTGAGTCTAGATTTATGATGTCGAACAAATTTACATTTTTAATATCTTTTTCGTTGAATCCAGTAAGGTTTATTAGTTTACTGTTAAATTCAATTATTTCACCTTTATCATTTATAATAGCAACTGCCTCAACAGAATGATTTATCATACTCCGATATTTAGCTTCATCAGAAATAAGTTTTTCAGTTGTTTGTTTTATTTTTTTTCTCATTTCTTCAAATGCAAACGCAAGGCTTCCTATTTCGTCTTTTTGCTTTAGATATAAGCTAAAATCATAATGTCCTTCACGAATTTTTTCAGTTGAATTTTCAATGAGTTTCAGCGGTTTTATTACTATATACCTTAAGGCAAGATAAATTAAAGCACTTAAAATACAAATAGTAAATATGGCAGCTATTAATAATAATAGCTTATTTTTTTCTTTTGCTTCCTGAAATTGTTCTTTTGAAATCATAATACTTATTCCGCCACGAACATCACCCAGGCTGTAACCATGTTCTGCATGACAACTAAGACAGGATTCTTCTGTATAGAGTGGAGCAAAGTATCTGAATTGCTGCTTACCGTCAATCATTTCAGAACGATAGAATTCTGATGCATTATTTTCCTTCAGACTATCACGAAAGAACAACAAAGCAGATCTTTCAAAATCGTCAGGCGTGTTTTCCGGATTTAAAAACCGGAGACTTGCCATATGGAAAGAAAAATTTTTACCTAATAAAGCAGTCAAATTACTTAGCTCACGGGTTACTAATGCTGGATTTCTCAATACCAAAGTATCCCCATTGGCTGTTAATAATTCCGGATGTTTTAAGTATGGATTTGACTCTGAACCTGTTTTTTTCTTTACAAAAACTCCTTCTTTATCCGAAACCCATTTTCGTACTATTAATATGTTATTATACATAGATCTTGCAGTACTCAATAATTGCAACTGCATTTGCTCTTCAAAATGCTGCGCCATTATATAAAAAATGCCTGAAATTATAGTAGTCACAGTAACTGCAATAATTAATATTACTTTAATAGTTAATCGCATATTTTATCCCTGTTTAGGCTTTCGAGATTTTTATAACCTCGAAGGTCTTTTTACTATAGATTAATTAAATCTAAAATTATAATTAAAATAGTATATTTGTAAAATTTAGAGAAATTAATATTAGGGTTCAAAGGAATTAACAACGAATGACGGTATACCGTCACAATGACAACATTCTGTCAATTTATCTAATAGATTCTAAAACCATTTATATACCCATCTCTTTATTTTTTTTATAATTACATGATTTATTATTTGTGGTATAGATTTTGTAACAGGAATATGGATGGTTCCCTGAAATAACAAATTTAAATAATCAATTTACATTAAATTTAATTTTAAACCTCTTACAATTTGAGAAAGGAGGCATTATAAGTGGTTTAAATATTTGCATGAACATTTTAATTGTTAAAAGAATAAAGTGATAATCATTAATGATGGAGGTAGTTTTGAAGAATTTGCTATTTTTTATAATTACATGATTTATTATTTGTGGTATAGATTTTGTAACAGGAATATGGAT
>DAOWAQ010000284.1 GCA_030634505.1 Calditrichia bacterium | reverse complement strand
GAATTAAGATGTTCAACAAAGTTATGGGTACGGATAAAATCATGAATGAATTAAAAAATAATATCTCTGTTTTTGATATGGAAAAGTCCTGGCAGAGTGAAATAGATAAGTTTAAGAAAACAAGATCTAAATATTTATTATATTAAATCAGGAGAATATATCAATGATAGCTGAGAGTCAATTAGGTTCAATTTCTACCATACTACATTATTCAGATGATCTACCCTATTCTGATGATAGCTTTATAAAAACAACATTTTCTGTAATTAACCAATTTGGGTATTCTGTAAAATTAATAATTCTGGATTCATCGAAAGACTTAAAAGTCGAAAAATTACTTAGCCAAAACAATAAAACAAATGCAAACATTCATGTTATAGCAGATAAATTTGAAACTTTGGGTTCAAAACTTAATAATGCTGTTAAACAAGTAAATACTGACTATTTCATATATATCGATAATCAAACTGCTGAAATACAATTAAAAAATTCTGCCACTTCCGTTTTTATGTTAGCAGCGGAACGGAATCCAGATGCCGGACTGTTTTATGCTGACTATGAATTAGAATCTGATCAAACTACAAAAGAAATAAAATTACTTAAGCATCATATTGGCAGGGTTCGTGACAACCAGGATTATGGACGTGTGTTTTTAATTAAAAAAGCAACTTTTGAAAAAACCGGAGGTTGCGATCCTAAAATTAAATTTAATACACTTTATGATTTGAAATTAAAATTGTCCGCGGTCAGTCAACCTATACATATTTCAAATCGCTACTCGGGATCTTTTTATAAAGTGATAGCAGAAGGTAAAGGCCATAATGTATTTGACTACTTAATGGCAAGCAAAGAAAGTCAATTAGAAGCAGAAGATGTATTATCTCAACATTTAAAAAGAATTAACGCATATTTAGATTCCGGAAAAAATTATATAGATCGACCAAAACCAGATGACAAACCACTAAGAGCTTCCATAATTATTCCGGTGAATAATCGTGCTGATTTTATCGAAACTGCTATCGAAAGTATTTTGAATCAAACGGTGCAGGATATTGAAGTAATTGTTATGGTGAATGGTGGAAAAGATGACACTACAATTGCAAAAGTAAACGAATATGTGGAAGGCGGTAGTAAATTTGATGCCTCTAAACCCGAAGTTCGCTGTCTTGTATTAGATATCAATAATATTGGAACATGCTTGAATTTAGGTGTTAAAGTGGCTAATGGTGAATATTATGTTCAACTAGATTCTGATGACCGCTTAAAACCCGATGCAGTGCAAAAGATACTTGATGTGTTCGAATCTGATCCAAAAATTGGTATTGTCATAGGTTCCTATGAGGTTTGGGAAAAAGATAACACCGGAAACATTAGCAAAGTAGATAACATCCCGGTTGTGACTCATGATGAATGGACTGAAGAAAATGGAAGAAATAATTTGCTTCGCATAAATGGCGCGGGTGCTCCTCGTTCCATTCCGATTCAGGTTATAAAAGACATTGGGTATTTTGGAATCAATGATGAACCTTTCGCGCGAAATTATGGTGAAGATTACGAAATGGTATTAAAAATAAGTGAAAAACATCGAGTTGGTAGAGTGTGGGATCCGATATATGATGTAGTCAGACATTCCGGAGGAACAGATCATAATATTGATCAAGCAACGATAGACCGGAATGATGAAGCCAAAGATTATATGCGAAAAGAGGCCATTTTAAGACGTCAAAAATTAAATAAATAAACTAAGTAACAATAGCATCGCTTTAAGCGATGCCTTCGATTTTAATTTACCCTTCGACTTCGCTCAGGGTACTATTGAGTGTTTGTTTAAGTAAATGGATTGAACCGATACCATCGCTTTAAACGATAGCATCGATAACTTTAAAATGAACTAATATTATGTCTCAAAAATTTACATTAATTGGAATTGATGGCGGAGCAACCAAAGTAAATGGTTGGATTTTAAACTACACAGAAAATCCTTTAAGTTTTTCCCTATCCGATTTTAATGCTGAAAAAAAATATTCTGAATTGGAAGGTCATATTTCTGATTTTACACCTGTTGCGCTTCAAACACAATTACAGGAAATGGAATCTAAAAAATTCAATTTAACCGCAGATGAAAAGCAGCAAGGCAATACTTACACTCAATCTTGTGCAGATGTAATTGAAACATTGGTTAATAAGAAGAAAAACAATCAAATAATTGTAGGCATCGGAATGCCAGGATTGAAAACTGAAAACAAAAGAGGATTAAGTGCTTTAGCCAATGGTCCGAGAATACCGCAATATTCAGACAGAGTTGAACAAATTTTAAAAGAAAAAGGAATTGAGTTTCTCTCCCCTATCGCTCATATAGGCAGTGATGCTGATTATTGCGGAATTGGTGAAAATTATGCCGACGGTGGTGGCTTTAAAGATGTTTACAATGCCTATTATTTAGGAGGCGGAACAGGTGCAGCAGATGCATTAAAATTAAGAGGTGAATTAGTTCCTTTGGATAAAACCAAACCCTGGCTGGCAAAAACATGGGAATTTAAGAATGAATCAGGGATTTCACTTGAGAGATACGCTTCTGCTTCAGGTATTCAATTTATTTATAGTTCAAAGAGCGGAATTTCAACGGAAGAACTAAATAATCAGGAAATTTATCCACCTCAAATCGCTGAAAAAGCTATAAATGGAGAAGATGCAGCAGCCGAAGCTTTTAAAGATATATCAAAATATCTGGCATTGTTATTTTATGATAGAATTACTTCCTTGTATTGCGGCACACAAAATCTGTTCGAATTTGTAAACCCAAAACGAGACTCACTTTCAAATGAGCATTTTTATATAAATGATACTTTTGAAAGGATTGTTATTGGACAAAGATTGGGAGATTTAATGTCTTCTGTATCCGGAACTAAAGTACTTACAATTCCACTTCAAAAGATGCTCAACCAGTATATTAAAGATTCCGATTGTTTATCAAATAGTGTAAAAGATCATTACTTAAATAAAGATTTTCTGTTCTTTTCAAAATTAAGGGAAGCACCGGCATTAGGTGCAGGCATCGATGCTTATCTTTCATATTCCAAAAATACAAAGTAGATTTTTTTATGTTAAAACCCAATGAGATTCCTTCCGACGAGCCCTTAATCAGAGTTGGGATTATTTTACCTGTAGATAATTTTAATAAATTAACTCTAGAAATTCCTGATCATTTTGATTATCTAATTGCAAGTGAAGAAAAGCAGGTTGAAAGTAAAAATAAATTATCACTCATTTTTTCAACTAATGATGATTCAATTACTTTATATGAAATTGGAATCTCAAAATGCTGGAAAATCACTCCATCCACAAAATATGAAATTTCTCCGCAATCCGGCATCAAAGTTAAAAATGTCGTTGCCGGACGTGGGTTTCATTGGCAAAAAGCCATTAATGTATTTCTTTCCGGTTCCATTGAAATATCAAACATAGATGGAAATCTGATTTTAATTAATGAGTTACCCATTGAAGAATACCTGATGTGCGTAGCCACATCTGAAATGAGTGCCGAATGTCCTAATGCATTGATTGAATCTCAAACGATTACTGCACGGTCATGGATGCTGGCAAATGTGGAGCAAAAACATGTTTCCCTGGGAATGGATGTCTGTAACGATGATTGTTGCCAGAGATACCAGGGCACAACATATTTATCGAAGCAGGCAATCACTGGGGCAATGAAAACATGCGG
>DAOWAQ010000109.1 GCA_030634505.1 Calditrichia bacterium | reverse complement strand
TCTGAATTATAAATTAGATTTATCTTATTTTCATTGAATTTAGAATCGCGAATATATTTATTAATTGCCTCTTCAACCTTTTCTTTTTTATATCCAGTAACAATTCCAAGATTTGCACATACCGGATATAATTTTTCAAGTATCGAAATAACAAAAGGTTTTCCTCTGTAATTTAGGAGTGGTTTAAATGATTCTAATCTGCTGGAAAATCCGGCACTGAGAATTAATCCGTTGATTTGTAACCCAGATATTTTTTTATTTGCCATATATTAATAAGATATAATTTCAGGAGATTTATTCCATTTTTTTAAACTATCCAAATCCTTCAATCCACTGCCAGTAAGCATTATCATTATAGATTCATTATGTTTAATAGCACCAATGTTCATTAACTGCTGATAACCAGCAAAACTTGCCGCTGCCGCCGGCTCGACAAGCAATCCGAATTTTTTTGATAATTCTTTCTGAGCGTTTAATATTTGTTCATCACTCACAATTTGTACGGTTCCGTTTGACTCATTAATTGCATTTGCAGCCATGTATAAATTCCTTGGCGCACCTGCACTTATGCTATCCGCTATTGTTTTTGCTGCTTCATATTCAAATTGATTTGTTTTTATGTACCTGGCTAAGGCATCGCTGCCTTCAGCAACTACACCAAATAACTTAGGTAAATTTTCAATCCATCCCAATTGTTTTAATTCCCAAAATCCTTTGTATATTCCACTTAAAATCACACCATCACCCACCGGAATTATTACAACATCAGGTATTTCCCCTCTCATAGAAATAAACATATCATATGCTGCTGATTTTTTTCCTTCAATTGTCAAAGGATTATACGCTGTGTTTCGATTGTACCAGCCATTTTTTTGTGATTCTTCTAAGCATACATCAAATGCTAAATCATAATCTCCATCAACAATATGAAGGTTAGCGCCATAGGATTGAATTTGGATTCGTTTTGCTTCCGGGATTGTTTTGGGTACAAAAATATGGGATTTTAATCCCAATCTGGCACATATACCTGCAATTGATGAGCCAGCATTTCCGGTTGACGCCGCCGAAATTTCAGAAATACCAAGTTGTAGAGCTTTTATTGCAACCAGAATCGACGCCCTGTCTTTGTAAGAATACGTCGGATTTCTTGTATCATCAAAGAAAAATAATTTTTTATCTTTAATTGAAACTTCAATAATTGGATCGGTGGTCAATGAAATATTTTTGAGATTAATGTTTGATATATTCTTTATTTGTTGGACTTCATATTCCAGAGGCCAAAGTTGTGGATACAGCCAGAATTTTCCAGGTTGATAGTTTAAAATTTGCGATTTATCTATTTCAGTTCTAATTGCTGCATAATCATATTCGATTAAAAGGACGCCAGTGAGTGGTTTATTCTTTTCCGCTATCCCACAATCCGGACATAAATATTGAAAGAATCCCTCAATTTCTTCTTTCAGAAATGATTTCTGGCAGCTAGAACATTTGTAAATATAATCAGTCATATTCTTTAATTATAATATTTATCATCCTGCCATTTTCCCGGATTATTTATTATATAATTTCGAATCCGGTTTAAATCTTTTTCATCTCGAATAATATGCTCATAATAATTTCTTTGCCAGACAGATGTCCCTGTTGTATATCTTAGTTTGTTTATTTGTTTAGCGCTATTCATTTTAAAATATCCGATTATTTTAGGTAATATCATTTTTCTTCTTACTTTAATATCTGAAATGTCACGTTGGATTGATTCACGTTGGGGCGATTCACGTTGGGGCGATTCACGTTGGGGCGATTCATGAATCGCCCCAACAATATTAATTATTCCATGAAAATGATTAGGCATAATTATATATTCATCAACTTCAATCGGATATTTTTCAGATAGATAATTCCAAAATAAATCAACAACACCCCCATATTTATTCAGAATCATTTTTCCATTTTCAACATCACCAAATAAATATTCTCTATTTTGAGTACAAAGGGTAATAAAATACCAACCTTCAGAAGAATAATCATATCCTTTCAACCTAATCGACCTGCGGTGATGTTTTTTAGGATTATAAGCCATCACATAATTAAAGAAAGTAATGCCTTTTGAACATGCAGCCGATTTTCTGCTTCCTGGTAAACCACCGAATGAGGACCATCAATAACGCCGGGAGTAACCTCTTTATCGCGGTCAGCAGGGAGCGGATGCATATATATTGAATGTTTCTTTGTTAATTCCATTCTTTTTTCGTTGGCAATCCAATCCGGATATTTATCGATTAGTGCAATACCTTCTTTTTCGTTTTGAGTATGTACCAATGGGCCCCATGATTTTGGTACTACCACATCTGCATCTTTAAAAGCCTCTTCCATCTCATTTACAATTTCAAATTTGACACCAGCCTCATCTGCGTTCTTTTTTGTTTGTTCTAAAATATCAGGCATAAGTTTAAATTCAGGCGGATGTGCCAGCGTAACATCCATTCCAAAACGTGACATCAATAAAATTAAACTCTGTGGAACTGAAACCGGTCGCATATAATTTGGAGCATAAGTCCAGCTAACACCAATTTTCAAACCACGAGTATTTTCTCCAAAATGTTCACGAATCGTCAGATAATCAGCCAATATTTGTGCCGGATGGTACACATCACACTGCATGTTGACTATGGGGACTTTGCTATGTTTTCTCATTTCTTCAAGATATTGATTGCCTTCATTATAATTGCAGTGCCTCATGGCTATTGCCTGTAAATATCCAGATAATACTTTTGCTGTATCTTTAGCGCCTTCTCCGTGAGAAATTTGCATGGTTTGCGGCGCAAAAAATATACTATGCCCGCCCAATTGGGTCATTGCTGCTTCAAAAGAAGTCCTCGTTCGTGTCGATGGGTCGAAGAAAATCATACCCAAAGATTTGCCTTTTAAGTCATCATTGAATTGTCCTTTTGCAGTTTCAATCTTTAATTGTTTGGCTAATTCGAATAATGTATTTATTTCCTGGACTGTCCAATCCTGCGTTGTTATAAAATGTTTACCTTTTAATTTCGTTTGCATTATTTTGTCCTTTTATTCGTAATGTGTCCACATTCTAATAATTTTCATCTTTTTTTCTTTATCAAATACCTGATATATTAATCTATGCTGAATATTTATTCTCCGAGAATAAGTGCCACTTAAATCACCCACTAATTTCTCAAAATTAGGCGGATTTTGGAAGGGATCATTTTTTAATAATTCAATAAGTTTTATAGCTTTGTCTTTTAATCCGGAAGAAGATACTTTTTTTGCATCTTTTTGAGCTTGTTTTGTATAGACTACCTTCCACTTCACCAATTGAGTTCCTCTAAGCAATCATCCAAAGGTGTTTTTAGTCCTTTTTTAATTGACTCTCTCATTCCCGGTATTGAAAGCAGATATAGTGTTTCTTCGATTGCTCGCCAATCATCCTCAGAAATTAATATAGCATTATTACGTTTACCAGTGATTTGTATAGGTTCATTAGAAGAATTAGCTTCTTCAAGCAATTTATATATATTAGCCCTCGCTTTTGTAGCATTGATCGTCTTCATCTTTAATCCTTATTTATTTTACAAAAGGTACGTAATAACGCACGCCATATCAAATAATGATCATAAAATATTTCTACTTTTTAAAATCAGTGTTCTTTGTTCATAATTCATTTTGCCTTATGACATCGGATCCCATGGTGGAAGCAATATTGGTTTTTGTTTCAGTACATCCAACACCTTTGCAGGTAAAAATTGTTTCTGTATTACCAATCTGAACATATATTCGCTAAACCAAGCATCGGTCATAATCAGAAATCCTTCATGTCCGGAATCTTTTCCCCAGCTGTTTTCCAGCAACCATTTTGTAGTTTTTCCTGTTGCAGAAGTATCAACACCAACTAGCGCCATACCATGCGTTGAAGCACTTTCAAATGTCAGGATGCGATCCTTTTTGTTCATTCCAAATTTGACGCCAAATATGGATTCATAATCATATAGATTCACAGCAACAATACCTTTTTCTCTATTTAGTTGTTTGCCAACATCACAGGAAAAATACATTGACTCATCTGCTAATATTGAATTTTTTGCATATTTTTTTAATTCCTTAAGAGGTAAATTGATGTATTTCCAATTTTTTCCATCATACCTGTTACGTGAATATTCGATTTCATATAATTTATAATACTCTTTTGCAGGGTCATGCATTAACATGACATATTCTTTTAATTCGGTTTCGATAACTTCTTTGTAAAATGAAAGTGGAGTATATTCATTTGATTTACTTAAATTGCCATCCTTATCCTCATAGCGCCAGGTAAATTTGGTTGGAGGTGTTCCCAAACTAATTATTAAAATACGATAAACATCTGCGAGTATTTTTTCCTTTTCTTTTCTAAGTGCACTTAATTTCTCACCCTTTTTATACAATTTTCTAATGTTGATTCCACCCTCTCTCAATTTTCTTTTTATCAGGCGATTCATCATACGAGTATTTTCACTGTTAAATGATTCCTGCATAGCTTCCTTTGGAACCATACCATATTTTTCTACGAGATCAACCATCATGTTCCAAACACCGCCGTCTCCGATAGGATGTTTGAATAACCATTCCACTTTTCGACTATCGATTTTTTCATCCTTTGTTTCCAGAATTGCTTCAAGAAATAAATTAGCCTTTTCCAGTTGATCCCAGAAAAATAAATAATTTTCGGAAAATTCAAATTCTTTCAGATTGTATTTTTTTATCACTTTGGGGCGTAATACATTCAAACCTGTAAACAGCCAGCAACGCCCGGTCTTCTTTTGATTTGTGATTCCTTTAATTTCAATTCTGTGCGCGAAGTGTTCATCAATTTTATCAACCAATCCTCTGTTGAATGCCAGCTTCGAAATTTCATTGTTCGATACGGCATTCTGCATGGCTTTTGTATAATTATCCATTTTCACGGAATTATTTAGCCTCTTGAGCATTTCGTCATTAATGGCGCCTTCTTTTTTATCCTGTGCAAAAGCATTCAGACCAAATGATAAGGCTAAAATTAGAACCAATAAATATTTCATTTATCCTCCAGTATCTTAATTAATTTTTTCAATCAAATGAAAAGGAAACAATGCGTAGAACTGTGTTGCCGTTTTCAACTCTTTTAAATCAATTTCTTCTTTTGAGGAATGAGCTAATTCTTCCTTTCCCGGCGCAAAGCCTATTGTAGGAATTCCTAACTGCCCTGCTGAAGCGATGCCATTGGTAGAAAAACTCCAAACACCGCTTTCAGATTGCAATCCAATGGAAGCTAATGTATCCAATCCGGATTGTACCAAAGTGTCTTTTTCATCCATCACCCAGGTTGGAAAATAAGCGTCCACTTCAAATTTTGTTCCTTTCCAGCTTTCACCTTTGTATTTTGGAACCTCAATTTCAGCATCACTGTAAGATTGTAAAAATATTGTTTTCAATTCTTTGATGGCACTCTGTTGTGTTTCACCAAGTGTCAACCGGCGGTCAATGTGAACTTGGCAAAAATCCGGCACTGAACACATCGATGGACCTTTTGAAGTTATATTGCTCACTGTAATCGAACCTTTTCCAAGTGGCTCAACAACCGGCAGATTCTTATTCATTTCTTCAATCTTATCAATTATTGGATTCATTTTATAAATAGCATTAACGCCTTTTTCATTGTGAGCGCCATGGGCGGAAATACCACTGGTTGTAATTTTCATTTCCATCCTGCCCCGCTGCCCACGATATACTTTCATATCGGTTGGCTCACCGAGTAATACAGCATCGGGTTGAATCTTTTCATTCACAATTACATGGTGCAATGGATAACCGTCAAAATCTTCTTCTTGCACAGAACCTACCACATAAATTGTAAAAGGAAAATCATCATCATTTTTAAGTGATTGCAGTATTTTTCCAGCAATTAAATATCCAGCCATAGCCGGCTTTTCATCAACAGCCCCTCGACCATAAATTTTACCTCCGGCAATTTTACCCTCAAACGGCGGAAATTCCCATTTTTCTGATTCAGTTACTCTAACCGTATCAATGTGGGCGTCGTAAATTATTTTTAAAGGGCCGTTCCCAATTCTTCCAATTGCATTACCGAGTTTATCGGAATAGGCTTCTTCAAATCCGTAATCCTGCATTGTTTTTACAATAAATTCCACAATGTCTTTTTCTTCACCACTGTAACTGCGAATTTGAATTAATTTCTGAATAAGTTGATTTAATTCTTCCTGCGATTCATCTAATTTTTTTTCAATATTTTGTATTAAGTCTTTGTTTAATTTCATAATCCTTCCTTTAAATATTTGATTCTAATTCAGTCCTTGATTACTTTTTTAACTTATTTTGTTATAATGCATTTGAACGGTATAAGAATACGAAAAAAAAGGTTAAAAATGAAGTGTAAAATCGAAGAATTTTGTCAAAAAATAAATTGATACTTCATTAGCATTTTTTAGTTTAATTGTAATTTAATGAGAAAAGTTATTTATTTTGACCCAACCCTGCCCCTTCCCTTACAAGGGAAGGGAAACCCGTCGAAAGACGGATGGGATGGGTTATTAAAATCTGCAACGATTAGGAATAAACATGTCTGATAAAATGCGACCCATAGAGTTCAAAAAACTATTGCATTGGATTTTTGAAGAATACCATTCAAGCCAAAGTGTTTTCGGAATTCCCAAAGAGCAATTCTACTATCACAAAAATTCAAACTCATTT
>DAOWAQ010000231.1 GCA_030634505.1 Calditrichia bacterium | reverse complement strand
TGAGGTATTGTCAAATAGTCTTTGCTGATACAAATAGTATCTGCAAATAAAATATCGATATCTATTTCGCGTGGCCCCCAAATCTCATTATGACTATTTCTACCAATTTTTTTCTCTATTTCCTTTACATATGATAGTAGATGAAAAGGATTTAAATCAGAATAAAACCGAACAACTGCATTTATAAAATTGTTTTGTTGTTTATTTCCCCATGGAATTGAATCATAAATTGCGGATTTTTTAGCTATATTGCCAATTTTGTTGAGTTCAATAATGGCTTTTTTAAGAAATTCAAACCTCGGTTCAATATTTGATCCTAAGCCAAGATAATATTTATATTTCATCTTTGTTACGTCTTATTTCCACTTCTACATGATCTAAAAAGCCTTTTAAGGGAACATGTGGTTTTCTTACTCGAATCAGTACAGACGAAGTTAAATGAGATTCTAATATTTGTTTAGCAATTCTTACAGCGACTGATTCGATTAGTTTGAATTTGTAATTTTCAAATGCTTCTTTTGCAATAGAATATACGGTACGGTAGTCAATGGTTTTGTGTAAGTCATCTTCTTCTGATGCTTCTGACAAATCACAAGTTACTTCAATGTCAAGTTCGAATCGTTGTCCAAGTTCTCTCTCCGCTTCATAATATCCATGATGAGCATAAAATACTATGTTTGTAAGTTTAATAATATCATTTGCTGCCATCAATGACCAATTCTGTAATTATAATTTTTGTAATTTATAAAGAAAGAAATTTTTTATCAACCAAGATTTAAAGGAGAATTATGAGGATAACAGATCATAATTAGTATGATTTGATATCAATATAAATAAAAAAACCCCTGCAGTACCATTGCAGGGGTTCAAGAAAATAATCGAGATTAAATATTAATACATTCCGCCCATTCCACCGCCTGGAGGCATTGGTGGTGCTGCAGGTTCCTTTTCAGGTTTATCAGCAACCATCGCTTCTGTCATTAATAATAATCCGGCAACAGATGAAGCATTTTCGAGTGCAGTCCTGGTAACTTTTGTCGGATCAATAATACCGGCTTTCATTAAATCTTCATATTTTTCGGTAGCTGCATTGAATCCATGTGCATCTTTACTCTTTTTTACTTCTTCTACTATAACCGCACCTTCAAGACCTGTGTTATTTATAATTTGTCTGATTGGTTCTTCCACCGCTCTTCTTACGATATTAACACCTATTTGCTGATCTCCGTCAACTTTCATATCATCAAGTAAGCTTTGGGTACGTAGTAAGGCAACTCCACCACCAGGTACAATACCTTCTTCAACGGCAGCACGGGTTGCATGTAAAGCATCTTCAACACGGGCTTTCTTTTCTTTCATTTCTATTTCAGTTGCGGCACCAATTTTAATCACTGCAACACCACCGGCTAATTTTGCTAATCTTTCCTGAAGTTTTTCACGATCGTAGTCACTATCTGTATTTTCGATTTGTGCACGAATCTGGTTTACACGTCCTTTTATATCAGCAGTTTTTCCAGTACCTTCAATTAAAGTCGTATTATCTTTATCAATTACAACCCTTTTTGCAGAACCAAGGTCGGTAACGGTTGTGTTTTCTAATTTAAAACCAGCTTCTTCACTGATAACACGACCACCGGTAAGAACTGCTATATCTTCTAACATAGCTTTACGGCGATCACCGAAACCAGGTGCCTTTATTGCAGCGATTTTTAAGGTACCACGAAGTTTATTTACAACTAATGTTGCCAAAGCTTCGCCTTCAATATCTTCAGCGATTATCAATAATCCTTTTCCTGCCTGTGCTGTTTTTTCCAAAATCGGTAATAAATCTTTCATGTTGCTTATTTTTTTGTCATGAATCAGGATTGCCGGATCTTCTAAAATCGACTCCATATTTTCAGCATCGGTTACAAAATAAGGAGAGACATATCCTCTATCAAATTGCATACCTTCTACAACATCAAGCGAAGTCTCAATTGATTTGGCTTCTTCAACTGTAATAACGCCATCTTTTCCAACTTTTTCCATTGCTTCAGAAATAAGATTTCCGATTGTTTCATCGTTATTTGCAGAAATGGAGCCAACTTGTGCTATCTCTGTTTTGCCTGACACATCGCGACTCATATTTTTTAATTCGGCAACAATTACTTCTACGGCTTTCTCAATACCTCTTTTAATTTCTGCTGGATTAGCTCCGGCTGTAACATTTTTTAATCCTTCATTAAAAATAGACTGAGCGAGAATGGTTGCTGTAGTTGTTCCATCACCGGCAACATCACTCGTTTTGGATGCAACTTCTTTTACCATTTGGGCGCCCATATTTTCAAATACATCTTCCAGTTCAATTTCTTTAGCTACAGTTACGCCATCTTTAGTTATAGTTGGAGCACCAAATTTTTTATCGATAACTACATTACGTCCCTTTGGCCCAAGGGTAATTTTAACAGCTTCAGATAACTGATCAATACCTTTCTTCAGTTTAGTCCTGGCCTCGCTGTCATATTCAATAATTTTAGACATTTTATTCCTCCATTTATATTTTTTTTAGATTATTGCCAAAATATCACTTTCACGCATAATTAGGTAATCTTTACCATCAAAATTAACATCAGTTCCTGAATATTTTCCATAAAGAATTTTATCATTCACTTTTACTTCCATAGCAATTTTTTGCCCGGCATCTGATATTTTGCCTGGTCCAGCTGCTACAACTTTCCCCATTTGAGGCTTTTCTTTAGCGGTTTCCGGTAAGTAAATTCCACCGCTTGTTTTGTCTTCTGCTTCAAGTGGTTCTATTACTACACGATCTGATAAAGGTTTAATGTTCATTGATTCCTCCATTTAGTTTATTGTTTGTAATTATATAATAATTGTTAGCACTCTATTGCGTCGAGTGCTAACAATTTACACAAAAATTTTTAATAGTTTCAACAAAAACTACAAAATAGTTTAAATAAATACTTTAAAATTAATATTTTGTTCATTTTAAATTGTATTTTCATTTTTCTAAATATAAAGATGTACATTAATGCAAAATGGTACAAAATTATTTCTGTAATGCAGAAAAAATATCGTAACTATAAAAGTAAACGCCATTTTTTATTGATGATGAAGTAATTATAACAGATTAGTTAGAATTGCTAATATAATCTTATATTATCCAGAATTATGTATTGGAAAAAATGTATCTAAAAAATTCTGAAGTGCGTTCCAATAACTAACATTATCTTCATATTTCTCCCATAATGCCCGTGATCCATGATTACCTTCAGTTTTTGGCAGGAAAAAAGTTTTATTTTTTGAGGCGACGGATTCATAAATATTTATCCAATTTTTATGTTCATTTTTAGCGGAGGTTATAAACACGGAACATTTTAATTCCGATACAGATTCAGTAATAAATTTTTTACTTTTACCAAGTTTTGCAAAATATTCCCCGGGAGAAAATGCAATGGCGCCATTTATCTTTTTGGAATTTTCAGATGCCAATTTTAGTACAAGTGATGCTGAGTAAGAACTCCCCCAAACAATCAACTTTTTAGGTGAATAAATATTTATAACATAATTAAGTGCAGACTGCATATCCACATAAGCATCCAAATAAGTAGTAGATATTTTATGTTCGGTCGCATTCTTATTTGTTTTATTTACAACTCCATTTACTTGCCCACCGGACCGTAAATCCACTGCTAAACAATTATATCCTAATTCATTTAATCTTGGAGCAATTTCCTGATATTCTCCATGACTCCATCCTGCCTGGTGAAATAGAATTATAAATGGTATTGGTTGAGAACTGACTATGTAAGGTTTAGCAGAAATTAATAAACTGTCTTTTGAGGCAAACGAAATTATGTCATTCGAATTTGCAGACAAAAAAAGAGGTAACAAAAATATAATTTTTATTAATCTCATTATTTTCTCCTATTAAATGTTATTGAAATATAACATAAATTTAGAAAACATATCAAAATTTTAGTAGATATTATGATTGACAAAATGGAAATCAAATTTTAGTGAATTAATTTTGTATATTTAACAACTTAACCTTAATATATTTAGCAATAAGCCGAATATTAGTTTCAATTAAATTAATGATAAATTGATTATTATGATTTCAAAAATTAAATC
>DAOWAQ010000261.1 GCA_030634505.1 Calditrichia bacterium | reverse complement strand
CTTGTATTACTTATTGGCGTCGCAAATATAGACACCGAAGAAGATGTTACTTACTGTGCAAATAAATGTGCTGAAATGAGAATATTTCAAGATGAGAATGATAAAATGAATCGATCAATTCTTGAAGAACAGGGTGAGATTTTAGCGATTTCACAATTTACCCTTTTGGGAAATACAAGAAAGGGAAGACGTCCCAGTTTTATAGAGGCAGCTCAACCTCAAAAAGGTAATGAATTCTATGAATTATTTATTAAATTGTTAAAAGACAAAAATATAAAAGTAGAAACCGGTGTATTTGGAGCCATGATGGACGTCGAATTAGTTAATTCCGGTCCTGTTACAATTATCGTTGATTCTAAATTAGACAGAATAGAAAGCCGCAGAGGAAATACCAAACATCATGAGTAAATTAAATATTTTCTATTTATGGTTTAAACAGACATGGGCATATAAACCTATCTTAATTTTGATTGTTTTAATTCTGTTTACTTTACTTATGGACAAACTAATTATGCCTATGGTTGTTGATTTGGGAAATGAAAGAGAACTTCCCGATGTAATTGAAATGTCTTTAGACCAGGCAAAAAATATTCTGGAAAAAGAAGATTTTAATGTGATTGTTAAAGATTCTCTTTATGATGCTAATTATCCACTGGGAACAGTTATAGAGCAGAACCCCTATCCGTATGCCACCGTCAAAGAAGGTCGAAGAGTTTATCTTACAATTTCAATTGGAGAAAAACCAATAATAATGCCAAAATTGATTGGTTTATCTCCGCGGGATGCAACACTTACAATAAAATCATACAACTTAAAAATGGGAAGTAAAAGCTATACTCCTTCAGATATTTACCTTGAAGGAACTGTTATCGGGCAGTCGTATCCGCAGGGTCAACAAATTAAACCCAACACAAGAATTAATATAAAAATCAGTCTTGGAAAACTAAAAGATGAAAAAACCGTTCCTTCGCTGATTGGTAAAAGTTTATATGAAGCCAAAGAAAACCTGAAGATAAACGGAATTAAAATCGGAGAAATAACTTACGAGGAACGTGAAAATATTTTACCGGAAACCGTACTTCAACAATCACTTGAATCCGGAAAAAAAGTAGAAACCGGTGATTTGATCGACTTAGTGGTAAGCAAAGAAGAAATCGAAGAATAAATATTTTGTAATAATTTCAGGAAATAACTATGATACTAATTGCTCCCTCAATATTATCAGCGGACTTATTAAAATTATCGGAACAGGTAAAAGAGGTTGAAGAAAATGAAGCTGACTATATCCATGTGGATGTGATGGATGGGCACTTTGTCCCAAACATTACTTTTGGTCCTGTAATAGTATCGACGTTAAAGCAAATTACGAATCTACCCCTGGATGTACATTTAATGATTTCCGAGCCTGATAAATATATTAAAGAATTTGCAGATGCCGGAGCAGATATTATCACAGTGCACCAGGAAACATGTAACCATTTGCACAGGACGATTCAATATATAAAGAATAGCGGAATAAAAGCAGGAGTCTCTCTAAACCCTGCAACGGATGTTGAGACAATAAAAAATATTGCACAAGATTTAGATCTAATTTTATTAATGACAGTAAATCCGGGATTTGGAGGACAGAAATTCATAGAATCCGTATTAATAAAAATTGAAGATCTGGCGAAATTGAAAAAAGAAAATAATTATACATTTCAAATAGAGGTTGATGGCGGTATCAATCCTGAAACGGCAAAACAAGTTGTCAATGCCGGAGCGGAAGTATTGGTAGCAGGCAATGCTATTTTCAAACAACCGGATATTGGTCAGGCTTGTAAAGATATCAAAAATGCCGCGTTGAGTGTTATTAATGCAAAATGATTTGTTGGATAATCGGGCTGAATTCTTAAGAAAATCTATTCACATAGCTTGTTCGGTTTTGCCACTATCCTATTTTTTTTTTTTTCAAGGGAACAAATCATAATACTCAGCGGTTTTATTACCATTGGTTTTGTTGTTGTAGATTTGTTGAGAATGCAATCAACAAAAATTCAACAGTACTTCATTTTCATATTCAAACCACTGTTAAGAGAAAATGAAAAAGATAACAAGTTAACCGGAGCAACATTTTTATTTGTATCACTAACAATAATTTTTATATTTTTCAACAAAAATACTGCAATACCTGCAGCGCTCATTTTAACAATTGCAGATTCATTTGCGGCAATATTTGGAAAAAAATTAGGGAGGAAAAGATTTCTTAGTAAAACAGTTACCGGATCAATAACATTCTTTCTGATTGGTAATGTAATATTTATTATACTATTACCGGAATTTGGATTGTTAAATATTTTAATAGTTGCGATATTGACAGTAATTGAAGCCCTTGCAATACCAGTGAGTGATAATTTAACATTACCAATTTCAGCATGCTTATTGATCGAAGTAATGATTTTTATTAAGGGAGGCGTGATATGAAATATTTATTAAGTTTTGTGATTACCCTATTTATTTTTTCCGAATGTTTCTCTGCAAGCTTTCCCAAATATGCATCAGAATTTTTGTATACAGCCGGAGATAGCCGCGCCTGGTCCATGGGTAGCGCTTATGTTGCAGCCACCGATAATGCTACATCTGGATTCTGGAATCCTGCCGGATTAATAAACGCCAAAGGATTACAAGTTTATTTTACACACACACGTCAGTTTCTCTCGTCTATTCAGTACGACTATATAACGGCATCAAATCAGTTTGAAGATGGAACTGTTTTGGGTTTCTCGTTTTTACGCCTGGGAATAAGTGAAATTTCAAATGTTCCTGAAAACTCCGGTATATTTGATAATACAGGACTTATTGGCATTGATTATTCAAAAATTTCTACCTTCGGAACCTCGGATAATACTTTTTTATTTTCTTATGCTAAAAAATATTCTGATGATCTATTTGTAGGTGCAAATGCTAAGGTGATTTATCGCAGTTTCTCATCGGAATCAGCTTACGGAATAGGCTTTGATGCAGGAATGCAATATAAATGGTATCCGGAATTAACCGTCGGGTTGATGTTGCGCGATATAACGACGACCATGATGGCATGGACAACCGGGGAAAAAGAATTTATTGCACCTTCATTAAGAGGTGGTTTGTCTTATGAATATTTGTTAGACGATTGGGGACTATCTTTTCGGCCTGCAATGGAACTGGGGTTACTATTTGAATCGCGGGATGCTGCAGCACAATTTAATGTTGGTCCTGTTAGCCTTGACTCATTCTGGGGTTTAGAAACCGCTTATCAGAACATACTTTTTTTACGATTGGGTTATGATGATCTTGAGAGATTTAATGGAGGGTTGGGTTTAGCGATTACAAAATTCGGAGTTGATTATTCTTACACCAATTTTGACGCCGAATTAGGTAATGTCCATCGTATATCTTTTCATTTAAACCTGGATGCAATTTAATAAAACCAATTCATGAATAACTTTCCACAATATTCAGAGACTCGGAAAATATTTCATATTTTTTGTGAATAATCTAGGCTAGATATTAGAATTGATGAAATCAATATTGTTAATAAAATTTTTTTAATCATTTTAAATATCCAGTTTAATTATAATTTCATGATAAAAATCAAAAAGTTTTTTACTGTAACCTTTAGATTTTTGTATTATTTTATTTAAACCTGTTGTACTGCCGACATAGTCTGAAATCAATTTGAATGAATAAAATGGTAACTGATAATTATTACATATCTTTGCACATGCCCAGAGTTCACGATCTACAATTTGTGCTCTTGCAAACAGTTTATTTCTATAAACTACATCATGAACGCGATTTAAGGCTGATATGCAATCTATATTTGCATATACGTCGGAAGACTGAAATGT
>DAOWAQ010000329.1 GCA_030634505.1 Calditrichia bacterium | reverse complement strand
GGGGATATATTTAAAGTTTTTATAATAACTGAAGATGAAATAAGAAAAGGAACATGGTATTCCGGATATTCTAATTATCCGTATTCAGAAAATTCTATCGGTACATTTTTATACAATTCAGAAAAAACATACTCTGTAATTGGAGAACTGGATTATTTTCAGCACAGCAGCAATCTGACAGGAATCAGCTTTAATTTGCGTCTTTCTCCTTACCCACTATTTTCTTTTGAAATTAATTTTTCTGACTTAAAAGAAAAATTAAATACCCGATACGATCATCTTAAAATATATGGGATATTTTTGAATTACAATCGTCTAAAAAATGAACATATCGCTTTCTACTGGGGATTGGGTTTTAAGGGAATACTTGGTGACAGAAATTATAATGGCTTCGCAATAAATACCGGTGTTGATATTTTTCCTGCTCAACCAATTAGTTTAAGTACCAATCTTAACTTAGGTTTTATTAATTCCACAGAGGTTTACGATTTCTCAGCCAAAATTAAATATCATCTCGATAGAATATTCTTTTCACTTGGGTATCAAAAATATGCAGCTGGGCAAGTATCAACTAACGGCTGGACTTTGGGAATTGGATTTTATCTATAAGTTTTTGAACTTTTATAAGGAGAAGATTAAAATGAAGTCAATAACTTTCCTTTTTTTATTAGTTTACTTATCTATTCAATCTGTGAATGCTAAAGAGGTGAAACTTGGAATTGGTGGTATTTATGGATTTGAAAATGAAACAAATATAAATGGATATGGAATTCAAATTCACATGCTTTATTCTAATGATCATAATTTTGTTTCTTTCTTATCTACTTATGGTTATTACCGCGAGTCATCATTTGACGGACAAGCTTCCTGGAATATACCATATACAATTGACTATCTTAATAAAAAGAATAGCTTTTTATTGCCCGGTGAATATTCTTTGGAATGGTTTGAATTAAGTCCTATTTTTAAGTTGTATCATAGTGAACAACATAATTTTTCATTGTCGACAGGTTTGGGATTTGGACTATATTATCCTATTAACAAATGGAGTTGGAATACACATAATAGTATTTTAGCTAGTAGACAAGAAAATGGAATCCATTATTTTGAAAATGATTTCAATACTCATTTAGGTTATAATTTTAGAAGTATTTTGTTGCTTCCTATTACAAATAATTCATCACTTAATATTGAAGCAAAATATGTATTTTATTCTCCTACATTAAGTTATGAAATTCATGATTTGAGTAATTCCAATTCAATTAGAGAAAAACGAAGAATAAATTTAAATACATTTTATCTGTCATGTTCTTTGTCAATTATTTTATAAAATGAATAAGGAGAAAATAATGCAATTTTATATAATCGTTTTATTCCTTTCGATTACAGTTATTTTTTCAGGCTGCAGTTCGAACACTGTGGAGCCTATCCAAATTGAATCTGAAGAGACGATCAGAATCTCAGGTGCATTGAACAAATCATTCTACTCAAATGATACCCAGTATGATTGCCAGGGAACTATTAAATCCTGGGATATAGGTACTACACTTATTCTCTCTATAAGAGCCAAAAGTAATACAGGTAGTGGTGATGAACAAATTTCACTAAACTTGTACATTCCCCTCGATTCTGATGAATACCCGGTTACTGGAAAATATTATTCTCATTTACTTGCAGATAATTTTTCAGGTGTATCGTACAAGAACCAATGGAGTCAAAATTCTTTTTCCAAATACCGATTTGAGACCGGGTTAGCCAGAATAATTATCGAAGAATCTGATAACAATCATTTGATTGGAAAATTCAGTTTATCAGCACAACAAAGCTATGGGCAGCGTACTCTCAATGGTGAGGTTGAAAATATCATGCTAATCAACGATGGCAAAATTACCGTATCTGGTAAAATAAATATTATGCTGGATAGTTGAAAAAATCCATCTTTTCGTACTTTCATTTTTTCAGGATTACCGGGTGATAATGTCGGATTTTTTTTCTCATTGCCAACCGCTCTTTTATTTCGTACTTTCGCTTGACTTTAGTCTCCTTATAAAAGGCCATGCCTAAATTATCAAATAAAATTAAGATCATTCTCTTTATTGATCTGATACTTTTTTCCATTTGCTTTCTTGGTATTTATCAAACCATCAAGAAAGCAGGATTAGAACCTACTTCACATGTATCATTTGAAGTTAAGGAAGGAAAGGTTTTAGTTTTAAATATTTTAGATTCCACATTCGAAGAATGTTTTTTACCTGGTGATATATTGATCTCTATAGATGGACACTTTATTTCAAGTAAAGAAGATATAGAGTTTGTTTTCGATTCATTTGAAATTGGTGAAAAAACAAATATTAATTTGTCCCGAAACGGTATATCGATAAAAGAGCAAGTTAATCTGCCGCAATATTATTCCTGGTTTTACTTAATAGTTCAAATAATTGTCGGGGGAGTGTTTTTTGTTCTGGCTGTTTTCGTTTTTTACAAATGCCCAAATTATCTTACAGCAAACATCTGGCATTGGGGCTCAATTAGCGCAGCGATAATTATCATGTGTACATGGGGAAGATTTACAATTTCTCCCACGGGATCAGGACAATTAATCAGAATTATGTTTTCAATAGCTTACGCATTTGTGCCCACATTATTGTTACATTTAACATTTATTTTCCCGCGAGAAAAATTACAACATCTGAATAGGTTGATTTATCCACTATACAGTTTTTCAATACTTCTTGCTTTATGGATGACAGTTTCTTTTTTATTTGCAACAGTTCAAACATCAATTGATTGGTTTCATAATTTTATAATTGTTTTCAATATCAACCGGCTATATTTTTCAGTTATCATTCTGTTTGTTATTGGAAATATTATTCATTCGTATATAACAGCTCATGAAGAATCTGAGAGACGTAAAATTCGCTGGGTACTGCTGGGGTTGGCAACCGGCCCACCGGCATTTGTGATTTTCTGGCAAATACCACAACTGCTTTCGATTGACAGTATTCTACCTGAAGAAATTATTGTATTATTTATGATAGTAGTACCGGTTACTTTTACAATTTCAATTGTAAAATATCACATTTTTGATATTGATGTAATTTTACGCAGGAGTAGTGTTTATTTCATAACCTTCAGTATTATTTTATTGTTGTACATTGGACTGGTTGCTATTGCAGCATTTTTTATTGGATCAATAACCCTGAGTACTTCTATTATTGCTTCTGTAATTACAGCAATAATTATTCCTTTAATCTTTGAACCGGCAAGGCGGAGAGTACAACATTTTATTGATAAAAAATTCTTCAGAGTACATTATAACTATCGTCTTGCTCAGCGCAGTTTTACTTCTAATTTAAATAACTGTATTAATATTGATTCTATGGCACAGATGGTT
>DAOWAQ010000173.1 GCA_030634505.1 Calditrichia bacterium | reverse complement strand
CTTGATGAATCGACACAGGTAGATGATATAAAAAACATTTTGAGAATTTTTGCTGAATCTATTGGTAAAGCAGCTCCGGTCATTGATTGTGAAACAGAAGCAGAAAAAATCGAATTAGGTTACCCAAGCGATTTGCTTCGAAAAAGTGAATTTTTATCACATGATGTGTTTAATTCTTTTCAATCAGAAACAAAAATGATGCGTTATATTAAAAGTCTTGAAAATAAAGACCTTTCATTAACGACATCTATGATTCCGCTGGGTTCTTGCACAATGAAATTAAATGCGGCAACCGAAATGCTGCCAATAACATGGGCTAATTTTTCATCGATTCATCCTTTTGTACCTGATGATCAGGTGGAAGGATATAAGCAAATAATAAATGAACTTGAGCAATATCTTTGTGAAATTACAGGGTTTGCCGCATTTTCAATGCAACCCAATTCAGGCGCCCAGGGTGAATATTCCAGTTTATTGGTAATTCGAGCATATCACAAAGATAGGGGTGAAGACCATCGCAATGTTGTATTAATTCCGTCATCCGCGCATGGAACAAATCCTGCAAGCGCAATCATGGCAGGTATGAAAGTAATTGTTGTAAAATGTGATGAAAAAGGAAACATTGACTTAGAAGATTTAAAAATAAAAGCAACAGAAAATTCAGAAAATCTGTCTGCATTAATGGTTACTTACCCTTCAACACATGGCGTTTACGAAGAAGATATAATCGAAGTATGTAAAATTGTTCATGAAAACGGCGGGCAGGTATTTATGGATGGCGCTAACATGAATGCTCAGGTTGGACTAACCAGTCCGGCAATAATTGGAGCGGACATCTGTCATTTAAATTTGCATAAAACATTTGCTATTCCCCATGGTGGTGGCGGACCGGGAATGGGCCCAATTGGCGCTGCAAGTCACCTTGCACCGTTTTTGCCTTCACATCCGATTGTGAAAACCGGTGGTGAAAAAGCAATAAAAGCTGTTTCATCTGCTCCTTTTGGTAGTGCCAATGTATTACTAATTTCTTATGCATATATAAAAATGCTTGGAGCAGATGGGTTAACCGATGTCAGCAAGTTTTCAATTTTAAATGCCAATTATATAAAATCAAAGTTGGAAAAATATTATCCCATTCTGTATGCAGGTAAAAATAACAGGGTAGCTCACGAAATGATTTTAGAATTGCGTCATTTCAAAAAGGAAGCAGGAGTCGAAGTAGAAGATGTTGCCAAAAGGCTTATGGATTACAATTTTCATGCACCAACAGTTTCCTTTCCGGTTCCCGGTACACTCATGGTAGAACCAACCGAAAGCGAATCATTGGATGAATTGGATAGGTTTTGTGATGCAATGATTTCTATTTATAATGAAATTCAGGATATAACATCGGGAAAATCAGACAAAGAAAACAATCTGCTTAAAAATGCACCACACACAGCTGATCATGTCACCAATGAAGAATGGAATCACAAATACTCTAGGCAGCAAGCGGCATTTCCATTAAACTATATTAGAAATAATAAATTCTGGCCAGCAGTTGGCAGGATTGATAATAGTTACGGCGATAGAAATTTATTTTGTACTTGTCCGCCATTAGAAGATTATGAGGATTAAAAAGTTTATACTTACTATTTGACAAACCATAATTTGGGACGTATATTATTGAAAAAACTGTACGTCAAATATGGATTAAGTCAAATGCAAACAAAACTTACTTTAAGACTTGATGATAAATTAATTCTTCGCGCTAAAAAATCTGCCAAAAAACGTGGAAAATCTGTTTCACAATTAGTAGCAGATTATTTTCAGGGATTAGAAAATCTTAGAAATATAGAAAATGAGCTGACGCCAATAGTGCAATCGCTAAAAGGAATTTTAAAAGATGCAAAAATAGATGAAAAAGACTATAAAAGGCATTTAGAGGAAAAATATCTTTGAGAATTCTTTTTGATACGAATATCATTTTGGATGTATTTCTTGACAGAAGTCCCTTTTCATTAATTTCTTCTCAATTACTAAGTAAGGTAGAAAGACAAGACATTGAAGGGTATTTATGTGCTACAACAATTACAACCATACATTATTTAGTTGAGAAAACTTTAGGAAAAAAAGTGGCAAATGATGCCGTCGATAAATTACTTAATATATATGAAATAGCTCCAGTAAATAAAAACATTATTCAGAAAGCCGTAGCCCAGAATTATGAAGATTTCGAAGATGGGGTAATAAATGAGTCTGGAATAGTAGTAAATGTTGATGGAATAGTTACACGTGATATCAAAGGATTTAAGAAATCAAAATTGAATATTTACCTGCCGAAAGACTTACTATTAATTCTAAATTCAAATTAATAATAAATAAATTTGTAATAGTGGCAGCAAGCAATTCCCCTTTTTCCCATAGGGACTCCTTCGGAGGAAGGGGGAATGGGGATGTAAAATCTTGGTTTATGTATTAATGATTAAAAAATTCAACCAATCATAGACTTTATCAGATTCACCAAATTAGGAAAAAATATCGGTTTTTGAACAAAGTGATGCTGTTCCTCCAGCAAAGATTCGTCATATCCCATTGCATGCCCGGAAACAAAAATAAAAGGAATGTTTTTATACTTTTCATTTTTTTTTAGTACACGATAAAACTCAGGACCACTTTCACCGGGAATGCCTACATCCGATATTATTAGAGAAACGTTTTCTTTTCCAAGTATTTCTCTGGCATGTTTGGTATTTTCAACAGTGATGACATCATAGCCATATTTTTTTAAATAAAGATTGGCTAGTTTATTAGCTTCTTTATCATCATCAATATAAATAATCAAAGACATGTATTAATTTATAATGATTTTATTTTGCTTCCAATAAATAATTATCCGGATTATAAAATTGTTTAACAGTTGTCATTCCGCATTTATTGCGGAATCTAATTATCCAAATCAATGAATTCCTACCTTCGCAGGAATGACTATTTATATCTATTTTATCAATCTGTATATTTATCATATTTAGTTGATATTAATTGAACTCAATCTTATATTAATTACAGTTTTCTATATTTACAATTCGATTCAAAATTATTACATCTATTATAAAATTGATGAAGGAGATATCAATGAGATATTTATTCACTTCATTACTTCTAATATTATTACTCTGTACAATTGCATATTCACAAAACAAATCTTCCATTGCCGTGTTAGAACTAGAGGCAGGGGGTATATCTGCTTATGAAGCACAGGTGCTCAGCAACCGGCTGCGAACAGAATTGTTTAAAACTGACAGGTTTACTGTACTTGAACGAGATAAAATGGATGAAATCCTGATTGAGCAGGGATTTCAATTAAGTGGTTGTACTACCAATGACTGTGTAGTTGAAGCAGGCAAACTTATTGGTGTAGAACAAATGGTTGCCGGTAACATAGCCAAAATCGACAACTTTTTTACAATAGACATTCGATTGATTGATGTTGAAACAGGAAAAGTTGTTAAAACAGCAACAGAAGATTGTGAATGTGCATTGAAAGATGTTTTGACTAATTCAATTAGAAATGTAGCCAGATCCATTTCCGGATTAAAAACTGATGAACAAGTTTCAACCGTAAAAAAATATTTACCAGTAAATACAAAAGATGATAAACATGAACAAGAAAGTAGTTTTAATAATTCTTTTGGTATTGGAATTAGAACACCTGTTTCAGGTGATTTAAGTGGTAATATATTTTTTATAGAATATATGAGAAAATTAGGTAAAAATGTATCATTTTCAATCGGATTAGGACTTGGTACACATTACAAAAAAATTGAAGAAATTGGAGGGTCAAATAGTCATACTTATGAACCAACAGGAAAGGAAGATTTAGATTTCATATTAACATTAGATTATTGGTTTATTCACAAAAACAATTTCACTTTCTCTGCTTTTGTTGGATATGCTTTGGGTGGCGATAGATATAAGTATAGTCTTGAATATCAAGGTAATACAGAAATTATATCAAACAATGATTTAAATAGTTATCGAGCATTACCTTTTGGAATAAGTATGAATTATATTACTCAATTTATAGGTGTAAATGGCATTACATTGGATTTAGGATATTTCGTAGACTTAACAAAATTTCAAAAGGCTTATCCGTATAATGTAAGTGATAAACCAGATCATATTATTATTTATCCAAAGGGAATTTATATTTCATTGAAAACAAAATTCTATTTTTAACAAAATTTAAAAATATTAATAAAAGGAAAATTGAATGAAATTATCTTTGACCTTCTTAGTTTTTCTGAGTCTGTTTTTTCACTTATTTGCCCAAAAATCATCCACAATAGCAGTCTTAGATTTAGATGCTGAAGGGATATCAGCCTCTGAAAGCAGAATAATATCAGCACGGTTGCGGACAGATTTATTTAATTCTAAAAGATTTATAGTACTTGAAAGAGAAAAAATGAAAGATATATTAAAAGAGCAAGGATTCCAACTTAGTGGATGTACAACAAGTGAATGTGTAGTAGAAGCTGGGCAATTAATGGGAGTAAAACAAATGGTGGCAGGAGAGATTGGTAGAGTAGGAAATTTGTATACAATTACAATTAGATTAATAGATGTGGAAACTGGAGAGGTAATAAAAACTGCTACTGAAGATTGCAGATGTGATATAGAAATTGTTGTTACACAATCTGTGAAAAATGTTGCAGAAATATTAGCAGGTGTAAAAATAAAAACTGAAACATATACATCTTTTCAAAATCAAAATCAAAGTAAAAATAGTACCGAAGATGAAATTACTGATTGGGAAATAAAGGGAATGTCGCAGGAAGATTATGTTGAATTTAAAAAAAGTGGATTGTCTGAAAACCAATGGAATACCTATATATTAAATAGAAATAATAAATCGAAAGCTTTTTGGTTATCGTTTTTCTTACCTGCTGGGGGACAATATTATAATCATGATGGTATTAAAGGCATCTCATG
>DAOWAQ010000071.1 GCA_030634505.1 Calditrichia bacterium | reverse complement strand
GCATTGGATACAGAATCTGAGATTCTTGTCCAGCAAGCTCTTGAAAAACTTATGGAAAACAGAACCTCATTTGTGATAGCACACAGGCTGTCAACTATTCAAAAAGCAGATAGAATATTAGTAATTGATAAAGGTTCTATTGTTGAAACAGGTACACATAATGAATTGATTAGGAAAAAGGGATTGTATGCAAATCTGTATAATATGCAATTTCGTGATTGATAAATTATTGACTAGAAATTAACCCTCTAATCGATGATGACATCCAAATTATCATTAGGTCATTTTTATAAAAAATATTATATAAATGTAAATTAATTACAGGAGACTATGTCAAATGCAACTACAGTTATACCAAATTGATGCATTTACCAGCGATGTATTTGGTGGTAATCCGGCTGCAGTATGTCCGCTGGAGTATTGGCTTGAAGATAAAATTCTACAAAAAATTGCTCAGGAAAACAATTTGTCGGAAACAGCCTTTTTTGTCGATCGTGGAGATTTTTATCAGATACGATGGTTTACACCGCAGACGGAAGTTGATTTGTGTGGCCATGCTACCTTAGCATCCGCATTTGTAATCATGAATTATTTGAATCCATCTTTAAACAAAATTGTTTTTGGTTCTTCTGGGGGTGAATTAAAAGTAAGTAAAAAAGAGGATTTTTATTCACTAGACTTTCCTGCTCATATTCCTGAACCATGTGATGCTCCGGAGAATTTACTTAGTGCAATGGATATTATACCTGAAAAAGTGTTTGCTTCAGATAATTATATGTTAGTCTACAAATCTGAAGCAGACATTCGACAATTAAATCCATATATGAAATTGTTAAAAGAGTTAGACAGATTGGGAGTAATAGTTACCTCTCCGGGAGAAAATTCTGATTTTGTATCCAGATTTTTTGCACCTGCAGTCGGAATACCAGAAGATCCTGTAACCGGATCTGCGCATTGTACCTTAATACCCTATTGGGCTAAAGTTTTAAATAAAAAGAATTTACATGCCTTTCAAGTTTCCGAACGTGGAGGAGAAATATTCGGAATTGACAATGGGGATAGGGTAACTATTTCAGGAAAAGTGGTTCAATACCTGGAAGGTACAATAACCATTTAGTATTTTAATCTGCGGTTTTATTTATCAATAATTGTTCGTAAGAAGAGGCAATTAACATTCCTTTTTTTATCCTTAATTGTTGCATGAGATAACTTATCTTTTTCTTTTGTTCTTTTTCATCTTTATTAATTTCATCAAATACAGCTTCAAATTCTATAAAAGTACCAAGATTTTCCACTTGATCTAAATGTATACGTACATTTTCATATAAATAGATAATTCTTTTCTTTTTAACAACACAGTGTATTCCTAATAATTGCATAAAAAGAGATTTTACGTTTTCACTGTCAGAGACAATAATTTTATCGTACAATGACAATTTAGTTTCAGTTTTATCGGGGCGAATGTAGGGGATTAAATAAGAACCAGAAAGTGAAGATTCTCTTAATTTAAACCTTCCGGTATTTGTATTAAAATAAGTATCAATTTGACTATCTATTCCTTTATATTCAGTAGCAATTTTTTTAACTATAGATTCCGTTTCTAATAAATTCGGACAGGTTGCTTTTATTTCTAAATTATTTGCCATAACTGTACGATTAATCCTACGGATAAATAAAACGATTGATAATCATTAAAAAATATTTTATTTTATCATAATTATTTACAAAGTAAAACTTGGAGGATAAAATGGCAAGTAATGATGGATTCTTTAAAGGATTTGTACTGGGTGGATTGATTGGCGGATTCGTAGGTTTGCTGTTAGCACCCAAAACAGGGAAAGAATTTAGAGAAGAATTAGGAGAGGAATCAGAGAAAATATTTGAAAAAGCTAAAAAAGATTTTGATATTGCCAAAAAAGCAGCAGCACATTCATATGAAGTGGGACGTGACAAGTTCATGGAAAATATAGTTGATTCTGATCTTAAAAATGAAATGCCTGAATCGAAGAAAAGTAAATTATCAACTGAATCCGAGAAAGAAGAAATAGTAAAAAAAACTAAACCTCGAAAGAAAACATCTTCAAAAAAATCTACACAAAATTAAAATGCTAGGAGATATTATGGTCTGGGAAATGGTGCTTGTTCTGTTAATATTAGTATTAATAGTATTTGTTATATTATTAATACCAGTGGTTTTGGAATTAAAGAGAACACTCTCGAAATTGTCAAATCTTACTGATACCTTAAATAAAGATTTACCTGAAATTTTAGATAACGTTCGTGATATCAGTAAAAACACGAATCAAACTTCTGAAAAATTAAATAATGTTGTTTCGGATGTTGCTGACTTTGAAAAAAAGATTAGTAGTGAAATTAAGGAACCTGCTTTGGAAGCTGCTGCCACTGTTGCAGGGTTAATGCAGGGTATTCAAACATTTGTAACTTATTTTGTAAAAAGAAAGAAATAATAAACTCAAATTATAATCCATATTTTCGTGTTTTATTTCTCATTGTTCGGATACTAAATCCCAGTTGATTTGCGGCATGTGTTTTGTTTCCATTTGTTTCTTTTAATGCATCCATTAGAATCATTCTTTCTGCATATTCTATTTGGCTTTGATAGTCCGACCCAACTTCTTTATTCAAATCTTTAAATTTTAAATCTTGTTTTTTAACATTCATGTAGAACGGCAAATCTTCCGGTTTTAAAATGCTATCATCTGCAAGCACTACAGCATTCTCAATAGCATTTTCTAATTCTCGTACATTCCCCGGCCAATGATATTCATGGCATATTGCAAGTGCTTCAGAATTAATCCCATTAATATTTTTCTTATTTTTCAGTGAGAATTTTTTAAGAAAATGTTCAAGAAGAGGTCCAATATCATCTCGTCTTTCTTTTAAGGCAGGTAAAAAAATAGGTATAACATTTAATCTATAATATAAATCCTCTCTATATAATTTATCTTTGATTTTTTCTTCTAAATTGGCATTAGTTGCTGCAATTACCCGAACATCAACTGAAATAAATTTAGTACCCCCGACTCGATTAAATCTTTTTTCCTGCAAAAATCTTAGCAATTTTACTTGTACACTTGATGATAATTCACCTATTTCATCTAAAAAAATAGTTCCACCGTCCGCTATTTCAAATTTACCTTTCATCATTTTATGTGCACCTGTAAAAGAACCTTTTTCATGCCCAAATAATTCACTTTCCAAAAGAGTCTCAGGTATGGATGAGCAATCTATCTCCATCATATTCTTGTTTTTTCTTGGGCTGTTATAATGGATAGCGCGAGCTATTAATTCTTTTCCTGTACCGGAATCTCCTCTAAGCAAAACGGTCGCATCACTATTTGCAATCTTATTTACTTTATGGAAAACCTCCTGCATTTTGCCACTGTTACCAATGATATTATCATAGTGATATTTTGATTTAATTTTGTCTTTCAAGGATATATTTTCAATTCGCAATTGTTGTTCATTAATAGCTTTTGAAATAACTATCAATAATTCATCGATATCAATGGGTTTGGTCAAATAATCATATATGCCCTGTTTCATTGCATTGACGGCATGTTTTACAGAACCAAAAGCTGTTATCATTATAATCATAACTTCAGATTGTTCTTTCCAGGCTTGTTGAGCTACTTCAATTCCGTCAAAATCAGGAAGTAAAAGGTCAGTTAAAATTAAATTGAATGGACTCGATTTTATTTCTTTAACCGCAGAATTTCCATCAATTGCTTTTACAACCTCATATCCTTCCTGGTTTAAAATTTCAGCAAGACCCTCAAGGGTATTTCTGTCGTCTTCTACAAGCAATATTTTATACATGATAATTCCTATACGCAGAAACCTAGTTTTTGATTCCTATATTTTCAGAATGAACAGGTATTTCAATAATTAATTTAATACCTTTTCCTTCATTACTCTCAACCGAAATGAGTCCTTTATGACCGTCAATGATTTGTCGTGCAATAGCTAAACCTAATCCTGTACCTGTCTTTTTTGATGTGTAATAAAAATCGAAAATTTCATCTACTTTATTAGACGCAATTCCATAACCACTGTCTTTAAATTCTATTCTGAAAGCAGGGATTTTTATAGTATTTGATTTTGTGATTTCAATACAAAAAGTAATTATATCTAAATTTCCCCCTTTTGGCATAGCTTGAAAAGCGTTAATAATTATATTATGGAATACCTGTTTCATTTGGTCACCATCAACATTTGCCAATAATTTACTTTCACAATAACGCTTATTTATTTTGATTTTTTGTTGCTCAGCCATTGCAGAATGTGAAAAAATTACTTCGTCAAGGATTGCATGAATATTGTGTTGTACAAGATCAAATCTCGGTGGACGGGATATTGTTAAAAAATTGTTTATTAAATTATCCATTCTTTGTATTTCAGAAATAATAATTTCTGAATACTTATTTTTGTTTATTATGTCTCCATCAGATTTTTCGATTTCTCTTTTAAGTATTTGCATGTTTATATTCATACTATTTAATGGATTCCGGATTTCATGACTTATAAGTGTTGCGAATTTACTCATAGCAGCAAGTCTTTCAGCTTTTCGTAGTTTTCTTTGGTTTAATAGTAAACTTTCTGCCATAGTATTAAATTCATCAGCCAAGACAGTAATTTCAGCATATCTTTGTGTAGGTATTCGAAAACCGAGATCACCGTCGGCATATCTTTTAACGCCGTCCACTAATGTTTTTATAGGTGAAGTTATTCTTTTTTCTAACAAATATGACAATACTATTGCGATAATAATAATTAATCCAACAAATGCAAAAACCTGGTATCTCATTCTGGATACTATTTCGAATGCTTCATCTTCAAGTTGTTGAATTACTACAATCCATTTAAAATCTTCCAGAAAGGTCGAAGTTCCTAACATTTTTTCGTTTTCAGAATTAAAAAAAACAAAAGATTTTTTTTGTTTAGATGCAGCTTGCTTAAGCAGATTTAAATCGATTACTTCTGATCTGTCCAATACTTTTTTTTTCTCACGATGCGCAATTAATTGTCCACCGCTGCTGATGACAAATACATTACCGGTTTCACCAATTTTTATTTCGTCAACCAGCTCCCAAATACTCCTCAAGTTTATTCTGGCAGCAATAATTCCAATAACTTCATTAAATTGTAAGATAGGGTGAGCCGAAACTATATAAGGCTCTTTTACTTCATTGAATTGTACAGGTGATAGATATTTTTCACCTTTTAATACCGTTGTAAAAAAATCATCTTTTGAATATTGTTTTTCTTCCGAGCTAAAGGCAGTTGTTGTAATTTCATTTCCTAATGTGTCAATGACAGATATCCTGTCAAAGATTGGATGTTTAGCAACTATCTTGTTAAGTCTTAAATTTTGTAAAAATGGATTTAGACCAACTATTTCCTGACTTTCTACTACGGTTTCTAATATTTTTATAGGTGTTTCTAAAAATAATCTGATTTCATTGCTAGCACGCAGACCAATTTCATTATGCTGTTTTTGAATATATAATGAAATAGAATCTTCAGTTATGGAGATCATAAACAAACCAACAAAAATGCTGGATATACCCGACAGAAGAGTTAAATTTAGCAAGAGTCGTGTACTTAAACGATTGGAGAGCGGAAAATTCAGCAACTTTGTTAATTTACTAATTGTCTCTTTAATACTTTTGGTTTTCTTTTTTAACGAACCATTCATGTTTAGACTTTAGAAGGTTTACTAAGTTACCGTATTTATTTGTTGTCGTTGTTAATATGTTTTCAAATCGAGGATTAACTGCAAAAATATCAATATCTTTAAAAAATAAAAAAATACAAGGTGCATATCGATTTATCAAGTTTTGATATCTTTTTGGTATATTAGTGACACTATTATAATCTGTAAAAATTTTTGCATATTCAACAAGAAGTAGTTCTATGCTCAAATTTTTAAAATTATGAAATCCATCCCGGTTATTTAATTCATTGAAATAAAATTTTCTTAAGGTCACATTTTCAAGTTTAGGATAATAATTAAATTCTCTTAAAGCTGCCTGGTATTGTCCTTGAGATATTTTTTTATTCAATTCAACTGATTCAATGGATAATGGAATTACGTTAATTCCAATATCTCCTAGGTTAATTGCTATTATTCTAGCGATTGATTCCTCGAATAAAGAGCCTTTTTGGATAAATAATTCGAATTGAAGTTCTTCTCTATTTCTTACTAATTTACCGTGGGAATTTTTTTTGAATCTACTATTTAATAAAATTTGTAAAGCATCTAGAGGCTTATACTCATAAGGTGTAAAATATTGCGATCTTTCAATATAGTTTGTTGTAAAATCACTTCGGGTTTCTTTTCCATTATTATTAAATAGGTAATTTTTTATTTGGTCTTTATTAATGGCAAAATTTAAAGCTTTGCGTATTCCAATGTCTCTAAAAGGTGATTTTCGCGTGTTTAGATTAATGTAATATAATTTTCTTTCTTCATTATCTAATCGAATAATTTTTTTTGAAAACTGAATAATCTTTTGAATTTCTGACTTGTCATTAATTTGAATCAAATCTACTTCATCTTTTAAGAACGCTTCCAACATACGATCCTGAGTTTCAAAAAACAAAAAATCTACACCACTAATATAACTCTGCCCAAACGAATGTTTAATATATGAATCAAGTTTAATCGATCGGTTTTGTTCGTATTCTATAAATTTAAAATGTCCAGAACCAATAGGTTTGATGTTTTCTAAGTCTGATAGAGAATTGGATTTAAGCCAAATCTTACAAATATTTTTTGGTATTATTGGCAATTTACCAATAGTTTCTGAAAAATCAGGCATAGGCTTTATTAATTTAAATCTGATAATATTTGATCCGTATATTTCAATTGAATTGATTAATCTTGCAGAAAAATACCGTGGGGATTGAAGGGCGAACTTTTTATATAATTCATAAGAAAACTTAACGTCTTCCGCAGTAATCAATGAACCATCATGAAATGACAGATTTGGGCGCAGCTCAAATCTAAGTACAGTTGGAGTTAAAACTTTACTTTCTAGTGCTAAATTGTGAACAACATGACCATTATTGGTTTGAGCAAATAATCCTTCACCAAAAACAATATTAATAAATTCTTTGTCATATTCGTAATTGATAATCAGAGGATTAAAGGATATGTCACCTTGCCAAACATAGCCAATTTTTAAACGATCGCCATAATCTTCTTTATCTACTAAAATATTGTCCTGAGCTGACAAAAACGAAAATAATAGAATAGGATAAATAATATTTTTTAGATATTTAGACAAAGTTCTTATCCTGTTTCATTTTAGAAAATAAAAATAATTGGATTTTACTAAGAATATAGTATTTAGGCAATGAAATTATCAAATAGTTTAACAAAACTCTGGCTTTGCTTGAAATAATAATTACATCAAAGTGGAAGTTTCTCCATAGCAAATTATTGTTAATTTTCTTGATTATATATTGCACATTAATTAATATTAAAATGAGTTCTTGGCACAGGAAAACAATACTATGCATAGAAAATATTTGTTTTTAATAGTACTTTTTCTACTTTCATGCAATTTAAAACGTCCTAATATTGATTTTGTTGAATTAAAGACCATTAATTCAAATATCCTATTGGATATAAGATATGCTACAAAAAATAATTTCTTAAAGAAGCCCGTTTATCCATCTGCAAGATGTTTTGTCTTACGAAAAGTTGCATATAAATTGGATTCTATTCAAAAAGAATTAGAGAGTCTGGGGCTAGGGCTAAAAATATTTGACGGTTACCGTCCTTTAAGCGTACAAATCATGATGTGGGATATCTTACCAGATAATAGGTATGTTGCTGATCCCAAAGATGGTTCCCGACATAATCGAGGAGCAGCAGTTGATGTGTCTCTGGTGGATTCTAATGGAGTTGAATTAGAAATGCCAACAACATTTGATGATTTTAGTGAAAAGGCAGCACATGACTATATGGAACTTTCGCAGGAAAAATTAAAAAATAGAGAACTATTGAAAGTGATTATGGAAAAATATGGATTTGTAAGTTTAAATTCTGAATGGTGGCATTATGACTTAAAAAATTATAATGATTATCGTGTAGTAGATTATTCGTTTGAAGAAATAGATAATTTTAATAAAAAATGAAATTAGATAAAAGGATGTTTAATTCAAGTTAATAAGGAGTGCCAATGGGTGTAAATTATGGAAAGTGGATTTGGAAAGATGGTGAATTTATTGAATGGGAAAATGCAACTATTCATGTAATGTCTCATGTGATCCATTATGCTTCGTCAGTATTCGAAGGAATAAGGGCTTATGATACTCACAAAGGACCTGCAGTATTTAGACTCAGAGATCATATGGAACGATTGAAAAAATCAGCGCGCATGTATCGTATGGAACCAAAATGGACAGTGGAAGAACTTTGTGACGCGGTAATTGAAACAATACGTAAAAATAAAATGAGATCCTGCTATATACGCCCTGTTTCATTTCGCGG
>DAOWAQ010000325.1 GCA_030634505.1 Calditrichia bacterium | reverse complement strand
GGAGCCATATCATTCACCACCGGGAGTTGCAGGCATAAGAGATAGAATCACCGAAGCGCTTTCAAAAGAACAGTCAATGGTTTTTAGAATTAAGGATTTACCTTTCGAAAGCGTAGCTGAAGCGAAAAAGACCTTATATGGCAATGTGCTATCACTGGTGAATTACAAAAAGCTAAAAATGTTTGTTCACGGGGATCAAAAGTTGCCTGTTGTTCCCGAACCTAATCAAATAAGGCCGATTCAAGTATATGTAAAATTTGGCGCTGATGATAAAAATTATTATGAATATGGGCAGGATATTTTTAGGCATTGGTATAAGGGCAATGAGTTTGATATTGATTTGGATGAATTGGCACGTACTAAAAATGAAGATTTTATAAAAATTAATGGTATTAAGAAAAGAAGAATCGATCTTCCCGGGAATCTGGGAAAATATTATGCCACCACCGGGGCTCCAAGTTTAAACACTGTTCGATATATAATTATCGGTGTAAAAAATAATGCAACAGAATCCTTGCAACCATGGTCTGGAGAAATTTGGTTTGATGAATTACGCGTATCGGATGTGAGACAGGAAAGCGGTACAGCATTAAGATTGAGAACAGCTTTGAAGGTTGCAGATTTATTAACTTTTAACGGAGAATGGGAAAGTAAGGATGCGGATTTCCACGATATTAAAACGCAATTCGGAAGCGGTAATACCAAAGAATCTCAAAGCTATTCAGGTAAGATCAATGTTGATAAATTCCTGCCGGAAAATTGGGATATGTCCATCCAGGTTGACGGCAGCGCCCGGTTTAATAAACAAATACCTAAATATAAGCCAACGACTGATATTTTAACAAACTATAGAAATAATACATTCAGTGATAAAATAAAATCACTTTTTGGGTTAAAGAAGCTAGATCCTGGGTTGGATACTCTCGTCACATACCAGAAAAATTATGGCTTTGGAACTACAATAAAGCGGCGAAGAAAAAGTGATATTTGGTACTTAAGATACACGATTGATCAAATCAGCTATGATTTCGATTATGCTTTTAGTCAGAGCAGGAATTATCAGATGGAGTATAATATATCCAAAAGGTATAAACATTCTCTGACATATTCGATCCCATATGGAAAAAATAACTATTTTCAACCGTTTAGTTTTCTTGCTAATAAACCGATTGTGAATGAATTAGCGGAACAGAAATTTTATTATACACCGAGTTCCACCAATTTTAGTCTTTCAATAAATGATAGTAAATCAAAACAAAAAAGAAGAGATGAATCTAAAATTACATCTACTGTTCAAACCAATTCAGTCAGAAATGTCAAACTTGGTTACAGGTTATTACCAAGTGTGGATTTAAATTATAGCAGACAATTTAAATCCAATGCAGATTTTGTTGGATTAAACGGCAGCGAATTAATAGAATCAATATTAACAAAATTCAATTTTGGTAAAGATACTGATGTCAACCAGAATTTTGGATTCAACTATAAACCTAAGATAATTAACTGGATTACTACAGATTATTCATTTAATTCTTCGTTTCGTTATTATTTTGCGAACTTAAATAAAAATCAAAAAAACAGTAGTAATAATACAACTAAAAAATTTACATTTTCATTTAGCCCCAGCCAGGTGGCAAATTTGATTTATAACCCTGGAGGATCGTCTGCTTCAAAAGGAAAAACCACCAAGAGAGGTAGAGGAAGAACAAGACCCAAGAAACAAGACCCGGAAGAAAAAGATAAAGATAAAGATGAAAAACAAACCGATGATGGTAAAGAAAAAACTAAGCTAGAAGATTCCGAAGAAGAAAAATTAGAAGAAAAGAAGGGTATTAAAATCCCGAATCCATTAATATTAATACATTCATTTTTTAATGCCTGGAAAAATATTCAAATGTCATATAGCTGGGATCAAAATGTTTCAAATGCTTATGTGGAATCAATTCCGAAGTGGGATTATCAGTTTGGATTTACACAGACTCCTGGAGTTGATCAGGATAATAGTTTTACAGGTGGTGCATTTATTGGACCGGCAACTACGGATAAACGAAGCTTAAGAACTTCACTTTCGTTTGACATAATTAGCAATGTGAAGACAACGTTTAAACATGAGTGGGCGAATTCTGAAACAAAAAGCGATAAATCCAATACCGGAAATGAATCTATCACTTTTTTAGCGTGGGGAGATGATCCATTAAAAGATTTTAAGGGACTTTCAAGTGATTTTAAACGATTAATACCTGACTGGTCAATAAAAATAAGCGGTGTTGAAAAGTTTTTATTTTTTGGTGAATTTGCAAAAACTATGAGTATAGAGCACAGCCGCAATGGAAAATACTCAGAAAATAAAAAACTGGTAGAAGCAAGCCTGGTACCGGCAAGCCAAACCTTTACTCATAATTATCAACCATTAGTCGGGGTTAATATTTCATGGATATGGGGCATGTCATCGAATATTCGATTAACTGAAAGCTCTACTTACAATTTTACAACCGGGGGCGGTGCAACAAAAAGTGAAACCAATTCGTTCACAATTAGCGGCTCGTATGCTACAAGTGCCGGATTTTCGATTCCGATTCCTATCTGGCCATTTAAAGGAAAAACTTTTAAGAATGAAATGAACATCACTTTGACTTATGATCAATCGGAAAATATAACCTATCAAAAGAAAGCAGACCAGGAATCATTTCAGGAAAATCAGAAAAACAGTTCATGGAAATTACGCCCTTCGGCAACTTATAAATTTAATAAACGTGTATCCGGAAGTTTGTTTTACGAGATGGGTGCTACGGAAAATAAAATTAGTGGAAAATACAGTTATAATGAATTTGGTATAACTGTTAATATTGCGATTAGAGATTAGTAATAACCTTTCATGAATAATGTAAATTAAGAAGTTATTATAAATTCCCCCTTTGCTCCATAGGAGTCCAAGGGGTAGGGGGATGTAGAAATCTTGACTAAAGGAAGAACGTTGATTTGAAAAATGTAATTTTAATAAATAATTTCTTTATTATAGAATCATGAACAAAATTAGAGACTTATTAATGAACAAAAAAAACACAATTATCGTTTTATTCTTCTCATTTCAATTATTCTTTTGCAGCGATGGGATTCCACAATTTGATGAACACAAAGCATTTACTTACCTGGAAAAACAATGTGAGTTTGGCCCAAGGAATCCCGGAAGTGAAGGTGCGAAAAATTGCCTGGAATATTTAGAGAAAGAGCTTTCGAATTATGCAGATAAAGTAGTCCGGCAATCATTTCAACATTTTGATAAAAGAACAAATAAGTCATATCTTATGACTAATCTCATCGCATCTTTTAAGTCTGAAGAATCTCAGCGAATTTTTCTGGCTGCGCATTGGGATACCAGACCTATGGCGGATCGTGATCCTG
>DAOWAQ010000003.1 GCA_030634505.1 Calditrichia bacterium | reverse complement strand
TATTAAAGCTAAAGCATCTTCTATCTTCCAAATATAATTTCTAGCTTCATCTTTAAAAATTTGATCTAAGTCTTCTTCAGGTATTTCACCGTCGATATCTTCTTCAGGCAATTTTGGGGTTTCTGTCTCCTCCACTGAAATTTCAGATATGACCTCTTTCAATGCAGCAACTAAATCATCAACGTTAGCTGAACTTTTATGGTTTTCAATATTTTCAACGAATATTTTATAACTTTGGATTAATTCATTGATAATGCTATTATCAAATTTTGATGTTTTTTCATTTTTAAAGAAATCAGAATAACATTCTGAAAATTTTTGCACATCTTTTAAACCAAGTAACTCCAGATTTTTATGCAATCTTTGAAAATGATTTAATTGACTAATTTTTTCTCTTTTATCAGATAACTCAACAATTTTAGATAAGCTCTCTTTAAAATTATTTAGATGCAATTTCTCAAAATCCACTATAATTGATAATAAAATATCGGTATCATCTAAGGTATAAGATTTTCTAAAAATGGAATCAAATTTATCTAATTCCAACTCTACAATTTTTTTGTCGATATCGGGTTGTAAGTTAGATAAAATATTTTCCTGAATTATAAATAATATTGCACACCCATTATTAATTTCATTTTCATTTAGGTTTTTTAAGGAGACTAATCTGGAATTTACATCGCTACAAAATACAGAAATATTGTTTTGTTTGATTAAATCTGCGGCAGCAGCAACTTTATTAATTATCCTAATACTATTATCAACATTTCTCTTTTCCAATAATTCCAAAGAAAGTTTGGGTTGAAGGTCAAACCAGAATTCTTTGAAAATCGAAAACAGTGTTTCCGAGTCTTTATATGAAATTAAGCTTTCAGGAATATTTTTATCTACACGTTCAATATCTTCAGAAATTTTATCTTTTCTCTTTTTACTTTTGGTAACTTTTACTTTTTTAGCCACTGGAACAATTGCAAATTCCATTCGAGATACAATCGATTCTAATTTTTCATTTTCGGCAGATGCTCTTGTTTTTCCTTTAAGCTGATCACTATTCCTTAATTCCTTTAACAGGTCTTTTGATGCTTTAAAAAAATCATCCGAAATTTCATATTTTTTAGTTCTGATTTTGGAAAGTAGATGCATAATATCTGCACAAGTAGATTCAACAATTTCGTAACCATGAATCATACTTATTTCTTTAAATGCATGAAATTTATTTTCCAAATCCTCCAATTCTTCAATATTGAGTGGATCTTTTTTTAATTTCTTAAATCCATTTTTAAAGATACTTGAATATTCATCAATCTCAGACTGAAAATATGCAGACAATAAGTTTTCAATTGATGAAGTCTGTTTGGTTTCCAACTTATCTTCAACTGGTTCAACTTCTGGTTCTGTAATTATTAAAGAGTTACTGTTGATGGATTCTGTTATAATTTCAGGATACTCAATTTCCAGGTTTAGAATTTTTATTACCGTTCCCGGCATTAATTTTTTTATATTTTGATATGCTTGAGTAGAACTTATTTCTGAATTGGGTTGAATAAATATTTTGTATAGTTCATCAACGACATTTGTTAATTGTTCCGGTGCGTTAAATAAATGAGGATTTTGTAAATTTTCCAACAATATTTTAACAAATTGAGTTAAATTTTTTAATTCTTTTGGTTTTGTTTTCTTTGATAATTCTTGATCTAATACATCAAAAAATTCTCTTTCAATAAATTCTAAGAAATTAACCGATTGTTCTTCTATTTTCTGTATTTTTTGTACTTCTTCCGGAGATATATCATCTATTAAGCTTTTATCCTTATTAAAGGAAGTATTCACTTTCTCAAGAGATTCTAAAGTTTCTTTTTCTTCTAACATTATTTCCAAAGTATTTACAAAATCATCTACCATTTCCGGCATGGAGTCATGAACAACTGTTGGAGGGTAATCATTAATTCTATCCATAATATCAAATAAAAATATGGATAACTCACTGGTCCCATGTTCACGTGCTAAAAGCTCTAAGCCAGAGGAATAGTCTTTTTCGGATTTCAAATTGGAAATCAACGAACTTAATGCAGTATATTGTTTATCAGCGAACCTTAATTTTGCATTTTGATCTACCGCATCATAAAATTCACACAAATAAAATTTGCTAAAACTTATTTCTTCTTTTTCAAACATTCATTCCCTCTAAATTCTATTGGGACAATTTAAATTTTGAAACTGCATTATCCAATGATTGAGATAATTGTTCTAATTTTACTATTTCGTTTTCCGATTTTTTTGCTCCATCAGCTGTATCCTGAGCAATATTTGCAATTTTCTCCATCACCTTAACAATATTTTCATTTGATTTAAGCTGGTTCTGAGCTGCAATTGTTATTTCTTCCACAGATGTGGCAGAGATATTTACCGCAACCAAAATTTCTTTTAAGGCAGTTCCGGCTTTGTCAACCATTTTTGTTCCGTCAGCAACCTCTCTGTTACCTTGTTCCATTGCCATTATTGCTTCTGAGGTACCATATTGAATATCATCAATTAACTTAGATATATCACTGGCAGCACGTTTGGACCTTTCCGCTAAATTTCTTATTTCGTCAGCAACAACTGTAAAACCCCGACCCGCTTCCCCTGCTCTCGCAGCTTCAATAGTTGCATTTAAGGCTAACAAATTGGTACGATTTGCAATATCACTAATAAAATTAGTTATTTCACCAACTTTAGTAGAGTTTTCATCCAGCAGTTTAACTCGCCGGGTAGTTTCAAGAACTGTTTCCTTTATTCTCTGCATTCCTTCTATTGACTTTTTAACAGTTTCTCCCCCACTTTCACCCTTTTCCTTTGAAATTATTGCTGACTCTGCTGCTCTTTTTGCACTTTCATAAGTATTATTAGCAATAGTAGCCATCTCTTTGGATAAATTACTTATTTGATCTATTTCTTTAGCCTGATTTTCCGCACCCGTTGCCATTGCTTTGGTTGTATTCATGGACTCTGTGGTAAATTCAGTGATTTGATCCGCGCTATTTTTTACGTCTCTCATTAAGGTGCTTAAATCTGAAACCATGAGATTAAACGAGTCTGAAAGAGCCCCTAAGGCATCCGCTGTTACTTGTGCAGAAACTGTAAAATCCCCATCAGCTGCTGCACTAACAATTATTAACAAATCTTTAATTTGTTGCTGAAGTTTATCTTTATCATCTTCATTTTCAGATCTGTTTTTTAGGTTTTTTCGAAGCTCTGTTAAATTATTTGAAATTTCCTCACAATAAACAAGCTGATCTTGATTTATGCGTGGAGAAAAATCATCAGCAGCATACTTTCCTATAATTTTTGCTACTGAATCGACATTGAATTGAAATTTTAACAATGCTAATTTTATTAATATATAGCTAAACAATGTTGTAACTAATGCTAGTATAATTGCAACAGCAATGTAAAATATCAATGTAGGAATTTTTTCTGTAACATTAATATCAACCTGCATTAATGCGATTACATCAGAATTATTTTTAATTGGCGTCATCACACTTAAATAAATCTGATCACCTTCATTATAAGGTCCGCGCATTCTACTAGTACCTTGATTAAATACATCATTCATTTCTAATAACAACCCGGATTCTTGCCCTATTTCATTTTTAGGTTCACTCGAAACAACAAAAGTAGTAACAGTGCCTTTTCGTCGTAATATTTTAACTTCTTCTATTTCATGTTCAGACAAATCTTTTAGGTTTCTTAAAATTCCTGCTATTTCTTGATAATTATCATCAGTGAAATTATCCGGAGTGTTTATATTATTAATTTTCTCTGTTTCGAGTTGAGATGATATAAGGTTATTGATTGATTTAAAATCTGTAAATATAATATCAAGAAATGTGGATTCTGATTTTTCATATTCCCAGTAACTATAACCGGTGAAGATAATCAAGAAAAACGGAAATAAAAACAATATGGTTTTTCTAGTGATTTTGGAAGACGTATTTGGCATAGTTGTGCCCTTTTTGGAGTACCATTTTATGAAATATTATGATTTGCAAATAATTCATTTAAATTCAACAAATTTATAGTTCCCAGACCCTCATTTTCATAATACCCAATTATATTTTTTGCCATCTTCTGAGACATATCTCGTGAAGGCAATTGAATTTCTGATTCATCCACATTTATTACATCTAGCACTTTTTCAACGAGAATCCCTACCTTTTGGTTAAAGTGATCTGTGATCAATACCATATTTTCTTCATCAGGCTCTTGGCCAGAGATACCAAGAGTATCGTTAATTTCCAGTAAAGTTAATATTGTCCCTCTCAAATTAAACACACCTAAAATATTTTTTGGAGATGAGGGTATTTTTGAGATCTTTGGTAATGTTATTACCTCATTTACATCCGATAATTCAATCCCAAATAATTTTTCGGAAATAGTAAAAACGGAAAAGCGACTTATTTTTAATTTAGATTTTTTCCGATTTGTAGATATTTCCTCACTGTTTTGTAGTTTTGTCATTTTTTAAATAATATTCAATAATCTAATTATGCAAATTTTATTTAAGTAAATTTTTTACCTTTTCAATTAAATCATCATCTCTAAATGGTTTTGGTAAAAAGTCATCGGCTCCTTCACTTTTTGCATTTTCAACAAGTTGTGGAGCATCTTTACCAGAAAGCATAATTACCGGAATCCCTTTGGATGCTTTTACAGCTTTTAATAAATCAATTCCACTCATATCTGGAAGTGTCATATCAACAATCACAATATCAGGATTTTCTTCATCTACTAAATTCAAACCTTCCTTACCACTGTTAGAAGTAACAATATTATAATCGCCGTCTTCTAATGCAATTTCTACCATTTTTCTGATTACTATGCTATCATCAATTACCATAACAGTTTTTGAACCCGTACTAGATTTCTCTTTTGGTTTTTCTGCTTCTTCGGGTTTGTCTTCTTTCATTTGATCCTCAACTGTTGTCTCTTGTTGAAGTTCTGCTGTTTCTTCTTCACTTCCAATTTCATCAATTAGAGAACTGAAATCAGTGGATTCTTCATCTTCTTTTGTTTCAACCTCTGCTGTTTCTTCTAAAGAATCTAAGTTAATTTTTTCTGAATCGGGTTCTTCTGATATAGAATTTGCTTCTTCTTCAACCTTAAATTCATCTTCAATAGATTCCTCGAGTGAGTCGTCAGAAGCTTCTTCTAATAATTCAGATTCCTGTTCTATTTTTTCTTCAATCAAAGATTCAACATCTTCTTTACCTTCTTCTAAAGAATCATCTAACAATTCGGCAACTGGCTCTTCAATTTCAGTTGATTCTTCTTCAGTTTCTGAAATTATTTCCGCAGAAATTTCTTCATCTTCTTTTGATAAATCTTCTTCTTTCGATTCTTCTTTTGCTTCAATCAATGGATCAAATTCTTCTTGTATTTCTTCAGCAATTTCTTCCTGACTATCATCTTTGGTTTCTTCACCTGCACTGACTATTTCGAGAATACTATTTTGCTCTAGCGAATTCAATGCCTGCTCAACAGTATTTCTGTCACTGTTCAATGTATCAACCAATTCATCTATGTTAGTTTCTTCTAATACTAAAAAAAGTACTTTCCAGTGAAAATATGGCAAACTAACATTCTTAATTTTTTCATCAATGTCTGTGACGCGCCTGTATTGTTTTTCCACTTTACGCCCTTTCATATTTATTAGTTTTTATTATAATTTAAAATTTCATCTGCTAACTGTAAATAACTGATTGCACCTATAGATGAGATATCAAAAAGTGCCACCGGTTTGCCGGTACTAGGTGCTTCAGATAGTTTTGAATTTCTTGGAATAATTGTTTCAAAAACCATATTTTTAAAACTGTACCGCAATTCTGCTTCTATTTGACTGCTTTTTTTTATTCTTCTATCATACATCGTAATCAAAAAACCTTTGAATTGTAAAGATTCATTGTATTTATTTCCTACATTTTCAATAGTCCTTAAAAATTTTCCTAACGCTTTAATTGAATAATATTCACATTGTATCGGGATTAATAATGAATCTGCTGCTGATAATGCATTTAATGTTAAACTCCCCAAGCTAGGTGGACAGTCTATTAATATATAATCATAATAATCTTTGAGTGGTTTTAACACATGTTTTAATTTATTATAATTTAATGCTAGTCTAAATAATTCTATTTCCTCATCTTCACCGTAAACATATGATGGTACCACATCTAAATTTTCCAAACCTACACTATAAATTGCTTCTACAATCGGTATGTTTTCAGAAAATACCTGAAATACACCATTTTCCAATTTATTGTTATTAAACTGAAAACTTGCTGCAATGCTTCCTTGTGGATCCAAATCAATTATTAATGTTTTTTTTTCCAATATTGAAAAACTTGTGCCTAAGTTTACACAAGTTGTTGTTTTTCCAACTCCGCCTTTTTGACTGGCAATAGCAATAATTTCACCCATTAATAATTTTTAACCATTCAATAGTGGTATTTTAAAACCATTTTTTTTAGCAAATGAAGTTGCTTCTTCATAGCCGGCATCTGCGTGTCTTAAAACTCCCATTCCAGGATCATTAGTTAACACCCTCTGCAATCTATTATCCATTTCTTCGCTTCCATCGGCGACAATTACTTGTCCCGCATGTTGAGAGTACCCAATACCAACTCCCCCTCCATGATGAAACGATACCCAGGAGGCCCCAGATGCTACATTGACCATTGCATTTAATAAAGGCCAATCACTAATGGCATCACTACCATCTTTCATTGCTTCTGTTTCTCTATTGGGAGATGCAACACTTCCTGCATCTAAATGGTCTCTTCCAATTACAATTGGAGCTTTAATTTCGCCATTTCTAACTAGCTTATTAATTTCAAGAGCAAATTTTTCTCTTTCTCCATATCCAAGCCAGCATATTCTAGCTGGTAAACCTTGAAAATTTACCTTTTCTCTAGCCATTTTTATCCATCGCAATAAAGGTGCGTTTTCAGGGAAGACTTCTTCAATTAATTCATCCGTGCGATAGATATCATTCTCTTCTCCGGATAATGCTACCCATCTGAATGGACCCTTACCTTCACAAAATAAAGGGCGAATATATGCAGGCACAAAACCAGGATAATCAAATGCATTATCAACACCTGCTTTTTTTGCTTGAGCACGCAAATTATTTCCATAATCAAATGCAATTGCTCCTCGCTTTTGCAAATCTAAAATTGCCTGACAATGTATTGCCATTGCCCGATAAGATAATTCTATATATTTATTTGAATTATTTTTTCTTAACTCAAGTGCTTCATTTAAACTCATTCCATTTGGCACATATCCATTCAGTTCATCATGTGAAGAAGTTTGATCTGTTACTATATCTGGTATTATATTTTTGCTTACCATTTCAGGTAATACATCCGCAGCATTTCCTAATAAACCTACAGATAGTGGTTTATTTGTATTTTTGGCAATTGTACATAGTTTTATAGCTTTATCAAAATCATCTGTCCATTCATCTAAGTACCCTGTTTCAACTCTGCGTAAAATCTTATTTCTATCTACTTCAACCGTAAGTACTACACCATTATTCATAGTAACTGCAAGAGGTTGTGCTCCACCCATCCCTCCTAGTCCAGCAGTAACAACCAATTTACCTGTTAAATCCTGTTTTGGAAATTGTTTTGCTAAGGCAGCAAATGTTTCATATGTGCCTTGTAAGATTCCCTGAGTTCCAATATATATCCAGCTACCAGCTGTCATTTGACCGTACATTATCAGACCCAACTTTTCCAAAGATCGAAAATGCTCCCAATTTGCCCATTCAGGCACAAGATTGGAATTTGCGATTAAGACTCTTGGAGAGTACTTATGTGTTTGTAATATACCTACTGGTTTCCCAGATTGAATAAGAAGTGTTTCATCATTCTCTAACTGTTTAAGCGAATTGATAACAGCTTCAAAAGATTCCCAGTTTCTTACTGCTTTACCTGATCCTCCATATACTACTAATTCTGCAGGATTCTCAGCAACATCCGGATCCAGATTATTCATCAACATTCTCATTGCTGCTTCCTGATGCCAGGATTTACATGTTATTTTTGTACCTCTTGGCGCCCGAATTTCTTTGATCATTCATTTCTCCAGCGAAATTAGAATACATTTTGCCGGTTATATTCGAATTTTATCTACCTTAAGTATTTATTTTTATATAGACTATCGGCAATAATACTATTTTTTTTATTAAAAATTGAAAATAATTGTTTCCTTAATCTATATAAAAAGAATTAAAGCTTTTACATTTTCTATTTTATTTCAATACAAGAAGCAGATTAGAAATCAAATTATTATATTTTCTTTAATTATGTGTTTATTTTTTATAAGATTACGAAAATTTATAAAAGTGTTTCAATTATTGCAACATTGATAAATTCACCTTAACAAAATCACTTATTTTTATCAATCTTGGTAATTAGAATATAATACGAAAACTGGGAATGTTGTATTAATATATTAGCAGGTATATTCAAGTTAAAACAAAAAAAGCGGCTATCAGCCGCTTTTTTATTATTCTTTTTTATCTTTATCCTTTTCTTCTTCTGTTTCCTCTGACTGTTCGCCAGTTTCCTCCTGTATTGGCTTCGTTTCTTCCTTTACCTCAGATTCAATAAGTTCTTCCTTTTCTACTTTTTCATCAACTTCTTCAATTTTCTTCTCTGGTTCTTTTACGACTTCTTCTTTTACAGCTTTTACAGGTTTATCTTTATCGGAAATTCGTTCGTCTGTTTTTTTCTCTGGTGTTTTATCCTTTTTCTTATCAGTTTTTTTCTTGGCTGACTCACCTAATTTTTCAAAATCTACTAGTTGTAATAATGATATTGGAGCAGCATCACCGCTTCTTCTACCCAATTTGACAACACGAGTATAACCGCCTTGTCGGTCAGAATACACGGGTGCTATTTCATCAAAAAGAGTATTGATAATTTGTTTATTTCGTAAGAATGCAAATGCCAGCCGACGATGATGAACATCTCCTTTTTTTGCATAGGTGATCAATCTCTCAACATAGGACCTGGCTTCTTTAGCTTTAGCAGTAGTTGTCTTGATTTCTTTATGCTCAAACAATTGATTCGCTAAATTCCGTAACAAAGCCTTTTTGTGGCTTGCTGTTCTACCAAGTTTTCTTCCCTTTATTTTGTTATGCATCTTGATTCTCTCTTTCTTACCAGGTTCTATTTTTCATCATTTTTCATGTATTTTTCTATGTTCATTCCAAAATGAAGACCACGTTCTTCCAGTATCTTATTTATTTCTGTTAAAGATTTTCTACCAAAATTTCTGAATCTTAACATTTCCGGTTCATCTCTTCTAACTAAATCACCAATATTTTTTATATTTGCAGCTTTTAAGCAATTATGCGAACGTACTGATAACTCTAATTCATCAACACTCATTCTCAATAATTTTTTAATCCTGAGAATTTCTTCATCAACTTCACTTACCTCTTCCTCTTCAGGTTCGATATCAAAATTAATGAATAATTGAACATGATCTTTTAGGATTTTACCGCTGAAAGTCAAAGCGTCATCAGGGGTTATACTACCATCAGTTTCAATTTCAATTATCAGTTTTTCAAAGTCAGTTCTTTGTCCTACCCGAGTATTTTCGACATGATATTTGACATTAAGTATAGGTGAAAATATTGAATCAATAGGTATCAGACCAATAGGTTGATCAACAATTTTATTTTCTTCAGCCGGAACATAACCACGACCTCTGCCTAACCTAAGTTCAAAATCAAAATCAGCTTCTTCATTGAGTGTAGCAATATGCTTGTCAGGATTTAGTATTTCTAGTTCTGAACTAATCTTTTGAAGGTCTGCCCCTGTCAACTTTCCCGGACCTTTAACCGGAATTACAATTCTTTCTAGTTTCTTATTTAATAATTTTAGACGTACTTGTTTTAAGTTCAGTATAATTTCAGTAACATCTTCAAATACACCTGGAATAGTTGTGAATTCATGAAGAATTTCATCTACACGTATACCAGTTATAGCAGCGCCTTGAAGAGAAGAAATTAAGACTCGTCTAAAAGTGTTACCTATGGTAACCCCGTAACCTTTTTCTAAAGGCATAACAATGAATCGTCCAAAAGTGTTGCTATAAGTTGACTCTTCCATCTCAATGCGCTCAGGCATTTGTAAGGTACTCATACTCATTTACAAACCTATCTTTTTTATTATTTATTTAGAATATAATTCAACAATTAAATTTTCCTGAACTTGAACAGGAATATCACCTCTATCTGGAATATCTTTAAATGATCCTTCCATTTTCGCTTTGTCTAAAGTCAGCCATGGATACATATCTTCATCTCTGACTCGTTGCATAGACTCATGAACAACTATCAACCTTCTGCTTTTTTCTTTTATCGTAATAACATCGCCGGGTTTTAATAAATAAGAAGGAATATCTACAAGTTTGCCATTTACCTGGAAATGACGATGCAGAATCAATTGTCTTGCCTGATTACGAGATTGGGCAAAACCAAGTCTAAAAATAGTGTTATCAAAACGGCTTTCAAGTAGTTTTAATAAGTTCTCACCAGTAACACCTTTTAATCTTTCTGCATTCCGGAAATAATTGCGAAATTGCTTTTCCAATATTCCATAAATTTTACGAACTTTTTGCTTTTCTCTCAGCTGAATTCCATATTCTGAAATTTTAACTCTTTGTGAAACACCATGCTGACCAGGAGCGTAACTTTTCTTTTCAAATGAACATTTAACAGTAGCACATCTGTTCCCTTTAAGAAATAATTTTTCTCCTTCTCTCCTGCATAATTTACATACTGGACCAGTATATCTTGCCATTAACAATACTCCAAATTACTTAGTTAATAATTAAACACGTCTTCTTTTAGGTGGACGACAACCATTATGTGGGATAGGGGTTATATCCTTTATAGAAGATATCTCCAATCCTGCAGCTTGTAGGGAACGAATTGCCGCTTCCCTTCCTGACCCGGGCCCCTTTACCTCTACATCAACTCTTGCTAATCCAAGTTCCATAGCTTCTTTCGCAGCACCTTCTGCTGCTAGCTGAGCAGCAAACGGAGTATTCTTTCTGGAACCTTTAAAACCGGCTTTTCCTGCTGTAGCCCATGAAATAACATTACCATATAAATCTGATAAAGAGATAATAGTGTTATTAAATGAAGCCTTTATATGTGCTTTGCCTTGAGCGTCAACACGTTCTTTCTTTTTTGTTTTTTTGCCTTTTTTAGGTGCAGCCAATTTATTCCTCCTGCTAAGAATTATTTTTTACCACCAACAGACCTTTTTTTACCTTTTCTTGTTCGTGCATTTGTTTTTGTTTTTTGACCACGAACTGGTAATCCTCTGCGGTGACGATAGCCTCGGTTACTATTTATGTCCATTAATCGTTTAATATTCATGTTAACTTCAGACTTGAGAGCTCCTTCAACTTTGAATTTTGTCTGAATTATGGTCCTGATCTTTTTTGTTTGATCATCATCAAGATCACTTACACGAATATTTTCATCAACCTTTGCTTCTTCTAATATTTTTTTCGCTGAAGATTTACCAATTCCATAAATATACGTTAATCCAATAATAACTCTTTTGTTTTTGGGTAAATCTATTCCTGCAATACGTGCCACTTCGCCTCCTTAAAATTACAGATTATTAGCCTTGACGTTGCTTATGTTTCGGATTTTTACTACATATCACTCTTATGACACCGCGTCTTTTAATAATTTTGCAGCCATCACATATTTTCTTTACAGATGCACGAACCTTCATGCGGGTATTCCTTTATTCAATAAATTATTTATATCTATATGTAATTCGTCCTCGTGTCAGATCATAAGGTGACAATTCCAAACTAACTTTATCACCTGGTAGTATTTTAATAAAATGCATTCTCATTTTTCCTGAAATATGAGCCAAGACTTCATGCCCACTATCCAGTTTAACAATAAACGTAGCATTTGGAAGTGTTTCTTTAATAATTCCATCAACTTTTATTGATTCTTCTTTTGCCAAATGTTACACTCCATTTAGTTGTGATAAAATCTCAGGACCATTTGCCGTAATTGCTACTGAATGTTCGAAATGTGCTGAATATGAACCATCTTTTGTTTTTACTGTCCACTTGTCATTTGCAATATACACTTCGTGTGATCCCATATTCACCATGGGCTCTATTGCCAAAACCATTCCTTCTTTCATCTCAGGCCCCTGATTGGGTTTGCCATAGTTTGGTACCTGTGGATCTTCATGAATTTTACGTCCGACTCCATGGCCAACCATTTCACGAACTACATTAAATTTATTTAACTCTACATGTTTTTGAACAGCGTTACCTAAGTCTCCCAATTTTTTTCCTGCATTACACTGTTCAATTCCCAAATCCAAACTTTCTTTTGTTACTTTTAACAATTTTTTAACTTCAAGCGAAACAGTATCAACCTCAAAAGTAAAAGCTGAGTCGCCAAAATAATTATTTAATTCTACACCAACATCAATTCCGATAATTTCACCTTTTTTAAGAATTCTTTTTTTTGAAGGAATTCCATGTACCACTTCATCATTTATTGAGATACAACTGCTTGACGGGAATCCATATAATCCTTTAAAAGCCGGTTTTGCTTTTTTCCTTATGATGAAATTCTCAATTTCTTTGTCAATTTCCTTCGTCGAGATTCCAGGTTTAATAAAATCTCTAATATGTAAAAGAACTTCAGCAATTATTTGATTACTTTCTTTGATGCGGCTGATTTCATCTTTAGTTTTCAAATAAATCATAGCTGACTTTTCTGTTAGCCTCGTCTTCCTTTAACTCTACCACTTTTCATAAAGCCATCATAATGCCGCATAAACAAGTGGGATTCTACCTGCTGCAGAAAATCCAATGCTACACCTACAACAATCAGCAAACCGGTACCACCAAAAAACGAGGCGAGATTATAAGGAATATCTAAATATTTAGCTAAAAATGCCGGAGTAATTGCCACAAGTGCTAAAAAGACCGATCCGGGCAAAGTTATTCTGGTTAATATATTATCTAAAAATTCCGATGTCTTTTTCCCTGGTCTCACACCTGGAATAAATCCACCTTGTTTTTTTAAATTGTCAGCAACATCAACAGGATTTAATGCTATAGCAGTATAAAAATAAGTGAAAAATACAACCATCACTCCATATAATATCCAGTAAAACCATGAATCATAAGAAAATAACTGAGCTACGCTATCCATAAAATCACTTTCAGGAAAAAATGTGATTGCTGTACTTGGTACAAACATAATTGCCTGAGCAAAGATGATAGGCATAACTCCGGCTGTGTTCACTCTCATAGGAAAATGAGTATTTACACCTCCATATACTTTTCTTCCTACAACTCTTTTTGCATATTGAATAGGTATTTTTCGTGTACCCTGCGTTAATAATACAATAAATGCAATTATTACCATGGCAAGTGCAAGTAAAAAAAGTTCAAACAATAGCCCGCGCTGTCCACTTGAAAAAACAGCATATTCATCCAAAAGAGCGCTTGGCAATCTGGAAATAATTCCAATAAAGATTATCAAAGAAATGCCATTCCCAACACCTCGATCATCTATTTGTTCTCCCAGCCACATTAAGAGCATGGTACCAGTAGACATTGATATCATAGTAATAAGTATAAATGACAATCCCTGGTTAGGTACCGCAAGCATTCCATTTTGTAATTGTATACTTTGTAAAAATATTGCAACACCATAAGCCTGCATACCAGAAATTGCTAAAGTGCCATACCTGGTGTATTGCATAATTTTTTTCCGGCCTTCTTCACCTTCTTTCTGTAATTTTTGAAAATACGGGATTACAGATCCGAGTAGCTGTATTATAATAGAAGCACTGATATATGGCATGATGCCTAAGCCAAATACAGCCGCCTTACTAAATGCACCCCCGGCAAACAAATCATATAAACCAAAAAGTGTTCCCTGGAGTTGTTTAAATCCCTCTGCCAAAACTGCCGTATCTATTCCGGGTGTTACTACATGAGTTCCTACTCTACAAACGACCAGGATACCTAAGGTGAAAAGTAACCTTTTTCTCAGTTCTGCGATTTTAAAGATATTTCTAAAAGTGTTTAAAATCATGATAAGACGACGCTGCCTCCGACTTTTTCAATTTTTTCCTTTGCCGTTTTGCTAACCGCATCAACTTTAACAGTTAATTTTACGGTAAGCTCACCTTCGCCCAATATTTTGACTGGAAGGCGTTTTTTACGAATCAATCCATTCGCTAATAAAACTTCATGGGTTATTTCTTTTTTACTTGCCAGATTTTCTAATGAACCAACATTCACTACCTGATATTGTTTTCTGAATATATTTGTAAAACCAAATTTTGGTAATCGTCTTTGCAAAGGCATTTGTCCACCTTCGAACCATGACCGTTTTTTTGATCCTGATCTTGATCCATAACCTTTGTGACCACGTCCTGCCATAACTCCCTGACCGGATCCTTCACCTCGACCAATTCTTTTACGATCTTTTGTTGCGCCTTCTGCAGGCTTAAGAGTACTTAAATCCATTTTTTCATCCTAATTTATTTCTTCAGTTTTTACCAAGTGTTTTACTTTATTAACCATTCCTAATATTTGCGGAGTCGCTGTGTGAACAACACTGTGATGGATTCTTCGCAATCCTAAAGCTGCAATAGTGTTTTTCTGCTTGTTGTGCCGGTTAATAATACTTTTAATTTGTGTAATTTTTATTTTTTGTGATTCTTTAGCCATTGTATATACCTTAATATTTTTTATCCGCGGTAAACTTCAGAAACTTTTAATCCTCTTTTTTGCGCCTGACTACTTACCTCCATCAGCGAGGATAGGGCAGTAAATGTCGCCTTAGTTACATTATGCGGATTAGCCGATCCTAACGATTTTGTGAGAATATCTTGAATTCCGACCGCTTCACATACCGCACGAACCGGGCCACCGGCAATTACTCCGGTTCCGGGAGAAGCTGGTTTTAGAAGCACAACTCCTGCGCCATATTTTGATTCAATTGGATGGGGAATAGTGCCATTTACTAACGGTACATGGACGATACTTTTTTTTGCTTTTTCAGTTCCTTTTGCGATAGCGCTCACCACTTCCCGTGCTTTTCCTAAGCCGATTCCAACATGACCATTGCCATCACCTACGACTATTATTGCGTTAAATGAAAATCTTCTACCACCCTTAACAACTTTAGCAACACGATTTATTTGTACAACTTTTTCCTTTAAATCCAATTCTGCCGGATTAATAATACTCGTCAAATCTTATCTCCTTAATTTTAGAATTTCAATCCGCCTTCACGGGCACCCTCGGCAAACGCTTTGATACGACCTTGATAAACGAAACCATTTCTATCAAAAACAACTTTGTTAATTTTACTCTTTACTGCTTGTTCTCCAAGGAATTTACCGAGTAATTTGCTGGCTTCTGTTTTTGATTTCGCTTTTTTTACTTCAGAAACCGCAGATTTACTTAAGTTCGATATTGATGCTAAAACTTTATGATTTGAATCATCAATAATTTGACCATATATATATTTTAAACTGCGGAACACAACCAACCTTGGTTTTTCTGTAGATCCCAATATTCCAGATTTTCTTTTTCTTCTCATTTCACTAACCTTTTTATAATCTTTTATGCGCCTGTTTTACCTGCTTTACGACGAACATATTCATCATGATATCGAATACCTTTTCCTTTATAAGGTTCAGGTTTTCGAAAACTTCTTATTTTAGCTGCAACCATGCCCACTAATTCTTTATCCGAGCTTTCAACTATAATTTCAGTTGGTGATGGGCATTTGACTGAAACATTGTCAGGAAAAGTCATCAGAATTGGATGGGAATAGCCTAAAGTCAATAATAGTTTTTTCCCTTTCAATTCTGCTTTGTATCCAATCCCTTCGATCAACATGCGTTTTGTATATCCTTCAAAAACACCATTTACCATATTAAAAATTAGTGAACGTGTTAATCCATGCAAAGACCTATGTTCTTTTGAATCACTGGGGCGTTTCACAATTATTTCAGCATTTTCAATTTTAATATCCATATCCGAATGTAATTTTCGATTTAGTTCGCCTTTTGGACCTTTACACACCAAAAAATTATTTTCCAAACTAACTTCAACTTTTTCAGGTATTACAACCGGTAATTTACCAATTCGTGACAATTCTTTAATCTCCTTAAGATTTCAATTTACCAAATATAACAAAGAACCTCTCCACCAATGTGTTTTCGAAGAGCTGCTCTCGCTGTCATAATACCTTTAGAGGTAGTTAATACAGCAACACCCAGATTATTTTTAACCCTGGGGAGACTATCCGAACCTACATATTCTCTCCGACCCGGTTTACTAACACGTTTAATTGTATTAATAGCGGGATTTCCCTCTTTATCATATTTTAACCAAATACGAATCAAGTTTTGTTTGCCATCTTCAATAATTATATATTTTTTTATATATCCTTGGTCTAACAATAAACGGGTAATCTGCCGCTTAATATTTGATGCAGGAATATTTACATATTTAAAACCGGCTTTTAAGCCGTTTCTTATAATTGTTAAATAATCAGCTATAGGATCTGATACCGACATTACTTTACTCCTAATTTAAATTACCAGCTTGCCTTTGTTATACCAGGAATTTCACCGGCTAAAGACAATTCTCTAAAACATATTCTACACAACCCAAATTTTCTTAAATACGAACGGGGTCTTCCGCATCTTTTACATCGATTATATTCTCTTACTTTAAATTTTTTTTTACGATTTGCTTTAACAATCATACTTTTCTTTGCCAAGACAATACCCCTTACATTTAATCCAGTTTTTTAAATGGCATTCCAATTGCTTTTAACAATTCAAATGCTTCTTCATCTGTATTTGCTGTTGTTACAACAGTAATATCCATACCACGAATTCTATCAATTTTATCTACATTAATTTCAGGAAAAATTAATTGCTCTTTAATTCCCATTGAATAATTTCCACGTCCATCAAATGATTTCTCGGATAACCCACGAAAATCTCTTATTCTTGGAATAGCAACACCAATAAAACGATCAAAAAATTCATACATTCTTTGGCTTCTTAATGTCACTTTGCAACCAACCTGCATGCCTGCCCTTAATTTAAAATTAGAAATTGCCTTTTTAGCCGTAGTTATCGATGGTTTTTGACCGCTAATTTGTGCTAAATCCGCAATTGAATTTTCTAACAATTTAGCATCTTGTTTTGCTTCACCAACTCCCATATTAAGATTGATTTTTTCAATTTTTGGGACTTGATTAATATTTTTGTACCCAAATTTTTTCATTAAATATGGTACAACTTCTTTTTTATATTTTGTTAACATTCTTGGAACATATTCTGCCATTTTCTACCCCGGAAACCTTTAATTAGAAATTATTTCTCCACATTCCTGATTTTTACATACTCTTACTTTAGAACCATCTTCTAAAATTTTAAAGCCGACACGTGTAGGAAGATTACACTTGCCACAGATTACCATAACATTTGATACATTTATTGGTGCTTCTTTTTCAATTATTCCACCCTGCTGATTTTTTTGAGAAGGTTTCGTGTGCTTTTTTATAATATTCACGCCTTCGACTATTACTCTGCTATTTTTTCTAAAAACTTTTAATACTTTACCGGTACTGCCTCTGTATTTACCACTTAGTATTTTTACATTATCGTTTTTTACTACTTTCATTTTTATATCTTCCCGCCTTAATTATAATACTTCAGGAGCAAGTGAAACTATTTTCATATATTCTTTATCTCTTAATTCCCGTGCTACCGGTCCAAATATACGCGTTCCTCTTGGTTCATTTTGATCATCTATCAACACGGCAGCGTTTTCATCAAATCGAATATATGATCCATCAGGACGTCTTATTTCTTTTTTAGTTCTAACAATAACTGCTTTAGATACTTCACCTTTTTTTACGTTGCCGCCTGGGATCGCATTTTTAACCGATACAACAATTTTATCGCCAATTGTAGCAGATCTCCTGCCCGATCCACCTAATAACCGGATACAACTGACACTTTTTGCTCCGGAATTGTCTGCAACCACAAGACGCGTATACTCTTTAATCATTTCGCACCCTTATTATTTAATCCGTTCAATTATTTCTACTAAACGCCAGCGTTTATTCTTACTAAGCGGGCGAGTTTCCATAATTCGAACTTTATCACCCTCATTACATTCGTTTTTTTCATCATGTGCAGTAAGCTTTGTGGTCATTCTAACAATTTTTCCATAAACCGGATGCTTAACACGTCTCTCAACCGAAACCGTTATAGTTTTATCCATTTTATTACTTACAACAGTCCCAACTCTGTTTTTTCTTAATCCACGTTTAATTTCCATCTAAGCTCCTACTGCTTTTTTTCTGCTTTTTTTGAGCGAATTCCCGATTTATATTCATTCATCAATGTATTAACCCTGGCAATATTTCGCCTAACGTGTCTTATTCTCATAGGGTTCGTTATCTGATGAGTATTTTTCTGAAGTTGAAGATTTTCCATTTCTTCCCGCAATTCCTGTAACTTTGCCGGTAATTCTTCTTCAGAGAGATTAAATATTTCGTCACGACTTTTCATTAATAATCCTATCTTTCACGAGATACAAACTTTGTTTTAATTGGTAATTTATGAGACGCCAATCGCATGGCTTCTTTTGCATCTTCCTGGTTAACTCCTTCAATCTCAAACAAAATTCTACCTGGTTTAACAACTGCTACCCAATACTCAGGAGAACCTTTTCCTTTACCCATTCTTGTTTCAGCCGGCTTTTGTGTAACTGGCTTATCAGGAAATATGCGAATCCATACTTTACCACCACGCTTAATATATCTTGTCATCGCAATACGGGCAGCCTCAATTTGCCTGCTGGTAATCCACGCTGAATCAAGTGACTTTAAACCAAAATGACCAAATGCCACGAAATTACCTTTTTGCGCATTTCCCTTCATGCGACCACGTTGTTTTTTTCTGTATTTTACCCTTTTTGGCATTAACATAAGAATCTACTCCAAACCCTTTACATTTTTCCTATAACTTCACCGTTACAAATCCAGACCTTTACTCCAATACAGCCGTATGTGGTATGTGCAGTATATGTACCGTAATCAATATCAGCTCTTAACGTGTGCAAAGGAATTCTACCTTGTTTATATTCTTCTCTTCTTGCCATTTCTGCTCCACCCAGTCTTCCTGAACATACAATTTTAATCCCCTCAGATCCCAAACGCATTGTTGATGTTATAGCTTTTTTCATTGCTCGTCTAAAACTTATTTTTCCTTCTAATTGTTTGGCAATGTTCTGAGCAACTAAATACGAATCAAGTTCAGGACGTTTAATTTCAGAAATATTTATTTGCACATCTTTTTTTGTTATGGTTTTTAATTCTTCCCTTAGTTTATCAACCTCTGAGCCCTTTTTTCCTATTACAATACCGGGTCTTGCAGTATGAACAGTTAGAATAATTTTTTTAGCAGTTCGCTCAATTCCGATCTTGGATACTGCTGCATTATCCAACCTGTTTCTAACATATTTTCGGATTTGTAAATCTTCCTGTAATTTGCCCGCGAAATCCTTTTCATCAAACCAGTTACTATTCCAGGTCTTTATAATTCCTAAGCGTAAACCTAATGGATGTACTTTCTGTCCCAAATTTATCTCCTCTTACTGGGTATTATTTTGTATCTTCAACTATAATTATTAAATGAGAAGTACGTTTTCTGATCTGCCCGGCTCTTCCCATTGACATTGGACGAAATCTCTTTAAAGTCGGTCCTTCTGTAACAAATGCTTCTTTAATTTTTATTTCATGATGGTCGATTCTTTGACCTTCTTCTAAATTACCTAAATTTGCCACGGCAGATAGTATTGTCTTTCTGATAGTCTGCGCAGCATCTTTTCTCATATAATGCAAATGATCAAGCGCTTGTTCAACAATCTTTCCTCTAACCAACGATAAAACGCGGCCTATTTTAATAGACGACATTCTTACATATTTTGCTTTCGCTACAGCTTGCATTTATAAACTCCAATTATTCTTTTTTTTACCTTATACGAGTAACACGTTCGGCTAATTTTCCACCATGCCCACGGAATGTTCGGGTAGGAGAAAATTCACCCAATTTATGCCCAACCATATTTTCACTAATATAAATAGGTATAAACTTAATTCCGTTATGAACTGCTATAGTATGCCCTACAAAATCAGGTGGAATTGTTGATCGTCTTGCCCAGGTTTTAACAACAACTTTTTTATTTTCTCTATTTAATTCTTCTATTTTTTTAACCAAACTTGGGTCAATAAATGGACCCTTTTTGACTGATCTAGCCATTTTTGCTCCTATTTGCGTCTTTTTACTATAAAAGTATCAGATGTTTTTCCTTTTTTCCTGGTTTTAAGCCCCTTAGCCAATTGCCCCCATGGCGAAACCGGATGTCTTCCACCAGAAGTCTTACCTTCGCCACCACCCATTGGATGATCAACGGGATTCATTGCAACTCCCCTGACATTTGGCCTGCGACCCATCCATCTCGATCTTCCGGCTTTACCAATTGATATATTAACATGATCAACGTTTGAAACTTGTCCTAATGTAGCATAACAGTTAATAGGTACTTTTCGCATTTCTCCGGATGGAAGTTTTAGCAACGCATATTTATCTTCTTTTGCAACCAATTGAATAGCTGATCCTGCAGATCTACCTAATTGCCCGCCTTTTTTTTCTTTCATTTCAACATTATGAACGACCATACCGATAGGAATTTTTGCAAGCGGTAATGCATTACCTGTTTTTATTTCAGCATTTTCCCCGGATATAACTGTATCTCCAACACCTAATTTTCCAGGAGCTAAAATATACCTCTTCTCACCGTCCGCATAATTTAAAAGAGCAATAAAAGACGTTCTATTTGGATCATATTCGATTGACGCCACAGTAGCTGGAATGTCATATTTGTTTCTCTTAAAATCTATTATTCTAAGTTTTCTTTTATGACCTCCACCACGATGCCAGGACGTTACTCTACCAAAATTATTACGTCCACCGGATTTCTTCAAACCTTTCACCAATGACTTCTCAGGAGTTTCTTTTGTGATTTGCTCGAAACTGCTTACTGATTTGAATCTTTGACCCGGTGTCTTTGGTTTAAAAGTTTTTACTGCCATTTCAACTCCAAACTATCTATACATTTTCAAAAAGTTCAATTTTATCACCTTCCGCTAACGTTACAATAGCTTTTTTCCAATCTGGACGTCTGCCATAGAATCTCCCGCCGCGCGTTAATTGTTGGCGAATTTTGCCTCTTTGTACCATTGTTCTTACACTAACTACGTTAACATCAAACTTTTTTTCAATTTCCTTTTTTATTTCAATCTTATTCGCACTTGGACATACCTCAAAAGCAAACTTATTTTCTAGTTCACTTAATTTTGCAATTTTTTCTGTATATAAAGGACGAATTAATATCTGAATGTTTTTCATTTGCCATATACCTCATTCATAGCCTTAAACACACCTTCCTGCACCACAAGTTTTTTTGCATTTAAAACATCATATGTTGAAAATGCAATCGATTCCCGCATTTCAACCTTATGTAAATTTCTTGAGGACAAGTACAATTTTGGCTCGTTTTTCTCAGTAAGAAACAAAACCTTTGAATCTGTTAAGTTTAATGCATTTAACATATTCATTAAATTTTTTGTACTTACCTCGTTCGAATCAAAATTCTTTACAACAATCAAATCATTATTTTTTGCTTTATATGTAAGTGCAGATTTTTTAGCCAGCACTTTTACTTTTTTGTTGATTCCTGAACTATATGTTCTTGGAGATGGACCAAAGACTATTCCACCACCAACATGATGAGGAGCTCGGGATGTTCCCTGGCGTGCACGTCCGGTACCTTTTTGGCGAAACGGTTTTTTGCCACCCCCACTTACTGCAGACCTGTTTTTAGTAGCATGCGTTCCTTGTCTTTGATTCGCACGAATTGAGCGAATATCCAACCAAATCGAATGGTCATTTGGATCTATGGCAAAAATCTTATTGGACAACTTTACTGATTGACCAGTTTCTTTACCATCAACACTTAATACCTTTAAATTCATTTCTTATCCTAAGCTTATATCTTTTAGTTTTTCTTCTTAAGTTCTACAAGAGAACCATCACCACCCGGAACCGGGCCTTTTACAAAAATAAAATTCTTTTCTTCGTCAATTTTCACAATTCGAACTGTCGGCAAACTAATTCGGTCACTCCCCATTCTACCTCCCATTTTTGTTCCTTTAAAAACTCTTGAAGGATTGGAACTTTGACCAATTGAACCGGGAGCACGCTGTCTATCTGATTGCCCATGTGTCATATTAGCACCACTAAATCCATGTCTTTTCATAACCCCTTGAAAACCTTTTCCTTTTGATTTTCCAGTCACCTCGACAATCTCACCTTCTGAGAAAATATTAGATTTTAATTCATCGCCTAATTTTATTTCGCGATCTGTAAACGGTGTAAACTCTCTATAATATTTCATAGGTTTTACTTCCGCTTTTTTACTATGTCCTTTTTGAGGCAATTTCACATGTTTTTCTTTGATTTCACCATATCCCAATTGAACAGCATCATAGCCGTCTTTGCCCTGTGTTTTAATTTGTGTTACGTAGCATGGTCCCGCACTAATTATAGTCACAGGTAGTGCTGTACCATTATCATCAAAGATTTGTGTCATGCGAACTTTTTTACCTATTATACCAGCCATTATTTCCTCATCTAAATCAAGTTTTTATCTCGATATCCACACCAGAAGGAAGCTCTAACTTCATAAGTGCATCAACTGTTTTGTTTGTAGCATTGAGAATATCGATAAGTCTTTTATGTATTCTTGTTTCAAATTGTTCACGAGATTTTTTATTAACATGCGGTGAACGTAAAACTGTGTAAACTGTACGATTTGTCGGGAGCGGAATTGGTCCGGAAATAATTGCACCAGTAGATTTCGCTGTCCTTATAATCTTATCCGTTGATTTATCTATAAGATTATGATCGTATGCTTTAAGTCGAATTCTTATGTTTTGTCCAGACACTTTTTATGCTCCATTAATTTCAATAAAAGACTGATATTACATTTTTTATTTATCTGTCTTTAAATATTTTTTATTCAATAATTTCAGCAACAACACCTGCACCTACCGTACGCCCGCCTTCACGAATCGCAAATCTTAATTCCTTCTCCATCGCTATCTCTTTCTGCAATTCTACTTCCACTGTTATATTATCTCCGGGCATTACCATCTC
>DAOWAQ010000192.1 GCA_030634505.1 Calditrichia bacterium | reverse complement strand
GGGCAAACATCAACACACTGTAAACATGCATGACATTCATCAGAATAAACAGTTTTTGTTTTATGAACAAGTATATTTGAAGGACAAACCAGAGTGCATTCTTCACAATCTATACAGGTTTTTTGGTTTCGATTAATTTTCAAGGGACTTAACCAACTGAGAGCCCCTAACAAAGCCCCGTATGGACATAAATAGCGACACCAGAAATATGGGATTGCCAGAGAAAACAATGCCAGCAAAATTAAAATCCACATGGTCATTTCATCCATTTGAGTAAAAAATTGCAGCATTTTTATATCCGCTATCCTGTTGTAAGGACTGTAAATAAAATGTTTTAGAGAATTTACTCCCATCTCAATAAATACAGCATAAGCAAAAAAGAAAAGTAATAAATATTTTAAGCTGCGTAGTGGATAATCCAGCCACCGCGGTAACTTTAGTTGTCTGTCAAATATCCTTTTGTGAATTTTTGTTAAAAATTCTGATAATAAACCAAAGGGGCAAATCCAACTGCAAAACCCTTTTTTGAGTAAAACTGCAGTGGCAACAAATATCAATAATAAAACTAATGCGGACGGATGAATTGTATTAAATATACCGGTCATTATCCAATATTTAAGGCTAATCAAAGCGCTGATTGGAAGAAATGCCTCAACTCCTGCAGGTCGTGAAATACTGATTTCATTCCCTGATTCTAATTGATTTACAAATAAAAAATATTCTATCCCAATCCATATTATTAATAGAACAAAACCGCTCTGAATATATAAACGTATTGGTTGAATGTTATCCGATGCTGATTTTAAAAATTTTAACATAATATATATCTATTAAGGTATCTGTAAATTTAATTTTTCCAAAATTGGGATGACCACACTTCGCAGGAAGGATTGTGATGTTCTTTTAAAAACTTGCCAACCTCCTGCAATTTTTCAGAACTAACCTCCTGCTCAAATAAAGGAAATAAATGCCGTTCTTCAAATCTAATATGTCGGTTCAACAAAAGTGCAAATTCCTCAATGTATTGTGTATTCGAATTTTCAGATTTGATTTGCAAGATCAATTGCTTGAATTGTTGGTGTTCATCCAACATTTGTTTTACAAGTTTTTTTCCTTCTTCTGATTTTTCAGAATTTAGACTGATTGTTTTTTCTTCCTGCCAGAAATGATGCTCTAACATACTTGTCCATACATGCAGAATATATTGTGACATTTCATCTGCTTTTACATTCTTTTTTAATCCCTGCTGCAAACGAAACGACACGACCAAACCGTCGTGATGTTCCCAAGATAATGTTTGCAAATTTTCATTACGTTTCATAGTCAACCTTTAAAAATCTATTATTATTTACCACCTACAAGTAGTATTTAAAACCAAAAAAAGTTAATATTTCAAATTGTATTCTGCGCCCAAATCATTCAAACAAACATTGTAAACCATGTCCTTCAATCCCGGTTGTTGATTAGACCAGATTTTATGTAATGTGCAAGGGTTTTCATCACTACATTCAGGGAAACCCAATACACAGCGTTCATAGCTATCCAATCCTTCAATCGCCCCAATAATTTCGTACAAATAAATTTGAGATTTTTGTGCGTTTATTTGGTATCCACCCATTTTACCCTGCTGTACTTCCAGAAATCCGGCACCGGTAAGTGTATGCATTACTCTTCCCAAATATTTGTAAGGAATGTTAAGAATCTTATGCATTCTATTAACAGAATATAGTTCACCCTGATGATTCCATAAAAAAACCATAACCCGCAAAGCATATTCTGTAGTTTTTTGAAATCTCAACTTTTCCTCCTGTTATTTAATTTACATTTCCTATATTCTACAATCAAGTAGTAATTAAACAGTATTATTAATTTTTGATTTTACATTTTTTATTTAAAATAAATTCATGGAACGGTCATTATTGTCAAAACTTAGACTTCAAAATTTAAATCGAATTCAACGCCGGAAGATTAATAAAAATAAATCATTAATAATTAATACAAAACGTCTATTAATTAGTTTATTGATTTTTTTGTCTCTGTTCATTTTACTATTGTATCGATCATTAAACGATGTAATCCATGATATTGGTGATGCAAATACTTTTTTAGAACCAATATTGTTCATTGTTTTATTTGTGATATTTTTATTTTATTTTTTAAAAAAGATATAAAGTATAAATTTACAGAAGATTATTTATGAATAAACAATCAGACTTTAAAATAAAAAAGTCTCTGTTAAAAAGCTCAAATCGTTGCGATAAAAATTATATTTGTAATACTGAAAATTGGAAATCTTGCGGCAAAATGGGTGAAGTGATCAGCGATATGATTGTACATATTGATGAATCGTATGATGAGAATAGAATGCTTTTATGCGCTTATCATATTCCCTTTAGCGGTGATCATTATTGCAGCTGTCCTGCCAGAATGTATATCTATAAAAAATTCAATATTTGAACTTTGTAAAGGAATAGTATTTATTAGTTCAAATACGAGTTCATTAATTTTTTGAGTTTACTTTTGTACTGAACAAAATTCCATGGGTCACCCCAGCCAAACTGACTAAATTGTATACCGGCTTCTGTTAAACCTTTCCATGAATTGATTTGCGTCCATTTAACAATTCCCCTGGCTTGAATATTATCTGTATCGGGGATGATAATATCGAGCAGTAATGTATCACCATTCCTGAGATAGTGATGAATTTCGAAACTGGCGCCATTTTGTGAAATATTTTTTAGATTTATTGGTTCGGTAAATTTTCCGCTATATGCGTTTCCGTTGAGTTTTCTGTATTTAATGATTGCACCTTCTATTTCAACCCGATTTTCTGCTCGGAAATCGATTTTTTCTTTCATCTCATTTCTATTTATTTATAACTAATTTTTAAAAATCTCAATAATTCTTTTTAAGTAATTCTATTATCGTTAGTTTTTACACAAGTATAAGTTAATTTTTTATTTAGCAGAATTAAAATATGATTTTTGATTATTTAATTTATATTTGTAGTTTGCTGAATCAGTACGTAGCTATTGAATAATTTATATTCCCGGTAAAGAAAGGATATTTTTTGTTGCACATTTTTATCGATGCTGACGCCTGCCCGGTCAAGCGGGAAGTGTATCGCGTCGCAAGCCGATATAGCCTTAATGTCACTTTGGTGACCAATACCTGGATGCGGGTTCCGAATGAACCATGGATTTCACTCGAAGTTGTAAAGGACGGATTAGACGCAGCTGATGATTGGATAGTAGAAAATATACAGCCTCACGATATTGTGATAACTGCTGACATTCCACTGGCAAACCGTTGCCTGAATGGAGGAGCGCGAGTAATTGGCCCAACCGGAAAGAAATTTACGGAAGACAACATCAGTCAGGCAGTTTCTACCAGGGATTTGTTAACAGAACTTCGAAGCACCGGAAAGATAACCGGCGGGCCACCTCCTTTAAAGAAAAGTGACCGATCTCGTTTTCTTCAAACTCTTGATGAAGTAATCCAATTAATTCGGCGTAATTCTTAATTCATTCAAAATAATATATATTTTGCATTCTCTCAAATTCATGTTTATATTTAGAAGTATAAACTTAGCAATAGAGGGTTTTATGAAAGCGACCGCTAAAGACTTAAGATTCTATTCAAGAGAATTGTTAGAATCAGCAAATCGTGGTGAGGAAATCGTTATTACCTATAGGGGAAAACCTTACGCAAAACTTGTTCCTATTCGTAAAAGAAAAACGGGCTCTGACGAAAACAATCATAATTTGTTTGGCATTTGGAAAGACAATGATGATACAGAAAATGTTGAGAATTATGTCAGGAATCTTCGTAAAGGAAGAAACGAATGATTGTTGATACGGATGTGTTAATTTGGTATATGCGAGGCAATAAAAAGGCTTATGATACAATTGAAAAATTAGATAGCTTTTATATCTCTGTTGTTACTTACATTGAATTAGTTCAGGGTATGCGAAACAAAAAGGAATTAATTGAATTACGAAAAGCTTTCCGAAATTGGAACACAAAATTCCTTTACATAAATGAAGAAATTTCTTCAAAATCTATGTTTTTTGTTGAACGACATTATTTAAGTCATCGATTAGAACTTGCAGATGCATTAATTGCTGCCACTGCTTTGGTGAATGGACTGCCAATTCTTACCGCTAATGATAAACACTATAAAATGATTAAGGAATTAGAAATAAAGAAATTCCGCCCATAATTTTTATTCCAGCTTTATCGATGTATTTTTTTAATCAATCAACCTGAACTATAAAATTACTTGCAGAATTATTTTAATGCTGCATACAAAAGCGGAATCATTATTTCATGATGCCCGATAAAATAATAGCCTTTTCCACTTTTCGCTGTGGGTCGTTGGGTGACATTTACAGAAGGCCTGTAATGTTTAATCATATCAAAAGTTGCAGTTGTAAATCCGAATGCGTCATAGCCTAAATTTCTAACTACGGTTAAAGCCTTTAAAAATACCTCAGGCATAATCACTGCCGAACCAATATTCATTACAACCGAATTTTCATCAAGTTGACTCAAAGTATTTGTAAATATCTGAAAATCAGTCCATGAAGTATCACCAATTGCCGCTCCATCCACACTGGGATGCTGGTGGATT
>DAOWAQ010000034.1 GCA_030634505.1 Calditrichia bacterium | reverse complement strand
GGAAGGGAAATTAAAAACAGGGTTTTATATGCATTCTGATCGATCGAGGTGACAATCGTTTTCAGAGTATTCACATTCAATTTGGATGGTCGGATGAACTATCCCGAATTTGTCATATAAATCTTTTTGGACGTCTCGCAAGAATTGATTGTCTAATGATTTTTGATTGGTAACGAGATGCACCGTTAACGCCGTTTCCGTGGTGGATAATGCCCACACATGTAAGTCATGAATTTGGGTTACACATTTAATCCCGGAAAAATAGCTTTGAATTTCTGAAACATTAATATCTTTGGGCACAGCGTCAATGGATAGATTTACTGAATCTCGCAGCAATCCCCAGGAGCCAATTAAAATAATGATAACAATAATTATACTAAGGATTGGATCAACAATTAGCCAGCCTGTTTGTATAATTACAACACCGGCAATTACAACACCCAAAGAAACGGCAGCATCGGCAGCCATGTGTAAAAAAGCACCTTTTATATTTAAATCCTGTTTTTGACCGGAAATAAATAACAGGGCAGTTAAAGTATTTATTACAACACCAATAGCAGCAACAATAATAATCACCAACCCCTCAACAGGCTGTGGATCAAATAGTCGTTCAAAGGCTTTAAAAGTTATGCCTCCCAAAGCAACCAGTAGCAAAATAGCGCTGGATAATGAGGCAAGAATAGTAACGCGGCGAAAACCATAGGTTCTTTTTTCGGTAGAACTTTTTGTTGCAAGTACGCTGGCGCCCCAGGCGATAAGTAATCCCAGAACATCGCTTAGATTGTGACCGGCATCTGCAAGCAACGCCAAAGAGCCTGAAATAATACCATAAAAAGCTTCAATGACGACAAAAATAACATTGAGAGTAACTCCAATGGCAAACGCTTTGTTGTAGTTTTTTACCGTATGATTGTGATTATGCGCCATAATTCAATTGTCGTTTACTAATTTGTAACTTTTTATATACATTCGAAATTTCATTTTAATTGGATACTATTCCAACATTGATGATTCTTGTGTCGCTTCTACCATGATCATCCACAACACCTAATAAAAATTTGCCAGGAGAAAGTGACCAATATTGGATTTTATCGGAATTTATTTTTCCAATATATTTTTCATCAATAAACCAGTACACTTCCTGAACATCGGCGTCTACATTTGCTAATAAAGGAAGTTGTGTAAAAGTTTTTTTACCCGGTTGAAGCATATATTGAGTTCCCTTTAACGGTGATACAATCTCCGGAGGAAGACCTGTATTAGATAACAAATTCAAATCTTCATTTGGATCAAAAGGCGGCGGGGTTTTACGAGGAATTCCAGCCCTGCGAAACAATGCTAATAAATCAGAAGGCCAAAATTCATACACTTGTTTTTTAATAAATTCACCATCCTGCTTAAATGTCCGATACCCGGATTTGATATTCACATAAATCTCCCTGCAAATCTGGCATTTAGTAATCGGAGATTTTCCCGGTATATATAACGTAGAAACCTTGCGTCTACAAAAAGGGTGAGCAATTTGTCCGGAAACTTCACAAATATTTATTTGTGTGATCGTTTCTGGTGGATAATCCAATGCATCAATTTCGTCAGCTACACATATTTGTGGAAGAATCGATTCAATAATTTCAAACATCAGTGGTGCGGCAAGATATCTGCCGTTAAAGGAGGGATTTCCGTATCCATTAAAATTTCCCAGCCAAACAGCTAAAATGTAATGATCGAAAATGCTGATTGCCCAACAATCCTTAAACCCAATAGATGTACCGGTTTTATAGGCAATAGATATATTCATCAATTTGTTTATAGGAACCGGAACAGATGTTGGATTCGGATTTTTTCTCAAAATATCTTTAATAAGATAGCATACTTCCTCGCTAAGAACTTTGTTCGGAGACGTGGTGTTGATTAATTCTGAATTTAAAGTGAAAACCAAATCCTGATAAGTTCCATTGTTAGATAATATTGAATAGAGTTTAACCAATTCTTCCATGCTAAATTCGGCGCTTCCCAAAACTATTGATAATCCATAATGACCTTTTTCTTGCAAATCACCAATATTGATTTCATGTAAAAAATCATAAATATCGGGATTGCTTAATTTTGACGCCAGGGTTACTGCCGGTACATTTCTGCTGGCAACCAGCGCTTCCCAAGCTTTAATTGGACCTTTAAAATCTTTTTCATAATTATCAGGACTATATTCCGAAAAACTCACCGGAGCATCTTTTAGCATAGTCATAGGATGAATGAGCCCCTGCTCCATAGCCAACGCATAAATAAAAGGTTTTAACGTAGATCCCGGAGAACGTCGTGATTTAGTTCCGTTAACCTGACCTTCAATCTCATCATTAAAAAAATCTGCAGAACCCAGACTAGCAATTACATTCATGTTATCTGCATCAACCAATAGAGTAGCAGAATTATAGACTCCCATATTCTTTTTTCGTTGAATATATCTTGTCGTTAAACGTGTAAGGTCCTTCTGTAATTTTAAATCCAGGGTTGAATAAATTCTTTGTTGATGACTAAATTTATTGATTAATGCTGTCGTATAATGAGGCGCATGAAAAGGAATATTAAATTGTATTTCTATTGGGAGATTAAATTGTGCAGAATCATTTTTAGATTCCGGGTATTCCTCTTGCCATAGCGTAAATAATCGATTGCGGGTTTCTAAAAGACTCTTTTTAAAGGTTTGACTTTTGGGGTGAAAAGCCGATGGATTTTGTGGAAGGATACTGAGGAATAAACACTCATTTAAAGAAATATCTTTAATCTCTTTTCCAAAGTAGATTAATGAACCGGCAGCAAACCCTTCCACATTTCCACCGCAAGGTGCTATATTTATGTAAGTTTCAAAAATATCACTCTTTGAATATTGTAATTCCAATAATATTGCTTTAAATATCTGTTTAATTTTACCGGATATGGTTTTTGTTTTAAGATTATATAACAGCCGGGCAACCTGCATCGTAATTGTAGAGCCGCCAATTTTTTTGCCACCTTCGATGTAAGTATGATAAAATGCCCGGAACAAAGAAAATGCATTTACGCCTGGATGAAAGTAAAAGAACTTATCTTCCTTTAACAAGATGGCTTCTTTTAATGTTGCGTTGACTGAATCGAGAGGGGTATAAATTCTGTATTTCTCATCAGCGGAAAGAGTCATTCGTAATACATTTCCGTTGCGATCGTATATGATCTGAGAATAGCTTACTGCATCAAACAGATTTCCTGAGGACCGAAATACTGAAAATATATAAATAAAAAACAGAAAACTTCCTCCAATAATTAGAAGGAAGTTTCTGTATTTATTTAACAGTAATTGGGTCTTGCGGAGTAAACCCATAAATATCCCTGTTATACATTGATTCACCATAAATTGGTGGTACAGTAAAAGTCCCTTTATTTATTGCACGCACTTTGTAAACAAACTCCTGAACTTTTGAAGAAACGGAACCGTAAATTATTATGCGGTCTTCACGAATATCAATATGATCGGGATTCCAGGAAGCGCTGTAGTTTGTGCGAACTGAAGTTGGAACAGCTTCTAAACCTGCCGGCAGCAAATCAACAATAGCGATATTAGTCAGATATGACTCATCTAGACTTCTGAATTTTAAATGAACAGTCACTTCATCACCTAATGCCATTTCAGATATTTCATTTCCATTTTTATCAGTGAATTCACGAAACAATTCAATTCCATTGCTTTCAGATTCCTGAGGTAGTGAAGTGTCAAATCCACCTTGAGTGACCTGGTAATAGAGGTTCAAATCTTTATCAGTTTCAATCAATAGCTCTTTGGCATTTTCTGAAAAATCTACGGTAGGATAATTACCCGCCGGTAAGTTCAGTATCTTTTTACTTTCATCTTTCAGGATTTCAGTGATGGATACTTTTCCGGCTTTCGGTTCTCCCGCCGCTTTAGAATAGGCACTTAATGCCATAATAGTATAAGATGAAGAAATTGTATTATAACCACCATCCTGTAAAAATGAGGCTAAATTACTAATGATGTTTTCTGAAACATCTTCCAATTTGTCAGGATTGTGAAGTGAAAGCAAATACAATAACTGGGCGTTTTGGATGAAATCCGTACAAAAATCCCATGGCGTTTCCGTCTCTAACTTACCATCAACTATGTCACTAAAAATGGAATACGCTTCACCTTCCTGTTTCATTATCTCATAGGAACCAGCTAAATAACCTCCTGTTAAATCTTCTTCCCATTTCAAATGTTTATCATCTAATATTTTGCGAATAGAAGAAATATAATTTGTAGTGATATTTTCATTTCTGGTAAGAATATAAATTGCATACGCTTGCACTCTTAAATTATTTAAATTTTTCGTTTTCTGACTGGCAATTTTCTTTAACGCAGAAATTGCATTGTTAAGCAGATTTTCTGAAACATAATAACCAGCATTTTTACAAGCAGTAAGAAAATGTGTTCCGTAGACAGTAATAAAATCAGATGTGTGTTGATTGGCTGCCCAGATTCCAAAATATCCTTCACTGTTCTGTCGCGCCTGAAGTACTTTTAAGGCATATTTAATTTTATCTCTGGCTTTTGTATCAGTAATTCCGAAACCGGCAATGTTTTTAAGAAAGAGATACGGAAAGGCCTGGCTCACCATTTGTTCCGTGCAACCGTAGGGATAATTATCCAAATAGGTTAACAATCCTTTGGACAATCCAACCGGTAGGAATGACACGGTAGTATTTAACACGCGGAAGTCTTTATATAATTGTCGGGGAGTTTTGACCTCAGCGTCGCCGTCTTTTATAATGCCGGATGTTACTCTCGTTTGATATGGAATAGCGGGTCTTACACTTAAATATGATTTTAATTTTGTAGTTTCTTTGGGTCCCGAAACCTTGAAATTTACTGAAGCTGCGCCGGGATTGTTTTGCACTTTAACTGAAAAACTGACTGTTGTATCAGCATTTTCATCAATATACAATTTTCGACTGGTTTGCTGAATTTTAAGATTCGAGCTACTTGTTGTTTCCAATTTGATTGGTGATTTTTTACCCGAACCGGAAACACCATTCGTAACAGTTACCGTAATTTTGAATGAATCATTTGGTGCGGCAAACATCGGAATATTAGGGCTAATGATATACGGATTTTTAACAATTGATTTTTCCTCAAATGTGCCTAGTCTGTTTTGAGAAACTATAACCGCCATGACCCGAATTGTACCATTAAAATAATCAGGGACAGTAAATTTTGTTGTACGTTCTGTTCTGTCGCATTTTAAAATACCTGACCAGAAGACGACAGGTTTATGACGTTTTCTTTTGAAAGGATTTAAATTTTTGCCAATTTCGTCGAATCCGGCACCTCCTCCCATTGCGCTGCTCGAACGCAGGATTGAAAACTCAGGCAGAATCAAATCCAGCAACTGCGATGTTTTTACTTCTAATGCCCGTTTTTTAAAAAAATGAGCAAGTGGGTTAGGAGTTGCATAATTTGCTACTTGTAATATGCCTTCATCAACAGCAAAAATGATAATTTCACCAGGGCTGTCCGATCTATATTTTATTGGAAATTCTTCACCAGATCGTGCTTGCGAAGCAATATCAATCTTAATATTATTCATGCGGTTCTTTTTACTAACAGAAAAGGGAGCCACGCCATAACTGAGAGGGCTCATATAAATTTCTTTTGAATCAGCCGCGCGAACAAAAGATACATTTACATAACCGTTACCCTCTAAACCCGCAGGGAGAATTATTTTTTTAAGAAAGGAATTGCTTTGACTTTTAAACCATTTGAAGGTATAAATTTTATCGCGCTCAATTGTAATCAAACCGGCGCCTTTATATGGCGCTTTTACATAGACTTCAATTTCTTCCCCAGGTTTATAATCAGTTTTATTTAGCTTGATTTCTAATTCTGCGGTTTTATCTAAAGATCGGGTAATATTTCCCATACCAACCACAGAATATGTAATTCGCGAAAATTGAATTCCATTTTCATTTTTAATAACCAATTCATATTCACCGGGATTTTCGGTTGAAAGTTTATAATTTAATCCAATTGCTTTTATGTTCGTGGATTCAGTTGAAATGGGAACTTTCTTTTGCACGGATTTGTAAGCGTAGGTTTCATTGGGTAATTTGGTTAAAACAGATGTATGTCTTATTTCATTAAGTTCAAATTGAATTTTGGAAACATCAATCTTTTTTAATTGTGGATTGATGGCGATAACTTTTAGAAATCGATCTGAATTTTTGTATATATACGATAAATCGCCATCTGCTTTTGTACCTATTAGATAGGGTAAAGGTGAAACCAGTATTCTTGCTTCAGTCGATACATTTCGACCACCTTCTTTTTCGAAACCATCCACCATAAAGGACAGAGAATAAGTAGCAGCTTCAAATCGATTTAAATTAAAATCAAATAAAGCTTTTCCTTCTTCGTCGGTAAATTTTTCAGGTAAATCTTCTCTAAAATACTTGCCGTGTGTAAATGGGTCGCTGAAGGTAAAATCTCGGTAAGGCCTGAACCACATTCTGCCTGGCGAAAGCGAAATTCGGGCTGAGATTCTATTACCGCGTGCTGGAGAACCAAATAGGTTTCTAAGCGTCACCAATCCCTGCAAACTATCAGGTGATGTCCACGCCAAATCTTTTACACCAGGGAAAAGACATGTGATTGACAAGCGGTCAGGTAAAAACTCTTCAACCTTAATCGTTGTAGATCCGATGTGATGGTGGCGACGATTTTTTCTAATTGTGAAAAGATTAATCTGGTATGTACCAGTTGGTGAGGTGTCTTCTGTTTTATATTCTAACTCTTCGAATCCGCTTGCAGGTACTTTAAATTTCTTTTTGTAAATCTCTAGTCCCCGAGCGTCAATTACCGCTGCTTCAAGCGGGGTTCCGGCTAAATTGCTTTTCCAATCACCAGATTTTACGATCATGCCAATATGAAATTCATCCCCGGGACGATAAATGCCGCGATCTGAAAATAAATAGCTATTAATTTTTTTAGGGTCCGTAGCGCCATAAACACCACCGATGTCATATTGAGAATAATTTAACCAGCGTCCGGGAGCATCAACAGGCAAAAATGACAGATCATCTCCCTTGGAAATAAGATAAACCACTGCTTCTTTTTCATTTTTGAAACTTTTGAAAGAAGGGAAAGCGACATGTCCGTAAGCATCTGTAAAAGCTGTTAAAACAGGAATCCCATTTTTACCTAATACCTGTACTTTTGCATTATTCACAGGCAGACCTGTTGCGATAGACTGTACAAAAATATCATGAGAGTTATTTGTACCATCCTTTACAAGTACTCCCAAATCACTGATCATTATCAAACGTTTAGACCTTAACCGGGTAGGTCTCTTACGATATTCATCCCATTCTCTAACCTCAAAAAAGAAAATTCCATGTTTTATTTTCCCGGCAGCTTCTTGTTGCAAATAGCGTGAAAAATCAAATGAAAAATATGAAGGCTCTCCGGGTTCATTCCGCTTTAACGATTTCTTTTCATAATAATTCTCAACAATGTTTTCTTCAGAGAAATTGTAATTTTCAAATCGGATATTTGTTAAATCACCGTTTGACTGACTGACCAAATGATTCAGCTGATCTGGTTGTATCCTGCCAACCTGAAATTGAACCTTATCAACACCCTGAGCCATAAGAGAAACTTTCTTGTCACCTGTAGAGGATAGAATAATTCCTTCATGCATTATTTCAAGTTGTTTAGGATATGGCTGTATCTTAATTATTTTATCAAAATCTTTTGACAAATTATATTTTCCATAAAAAGGAGTTCCTTTTTTAATTTTTACATACATATATTTGCCGGGATTGGCTTGTATTTTAAAACTGTTCAGGTTTTCATATTCATGTTCACCTTCAATAGGATTTAATTTCAATTTGATCGACAATTTTAGTACTGTCGGACCCACCATTTCCGGTGAATACCATCGGTAATTTTTAACGGCTTTTATTCCGGGAGATGCAGGAAGGTCCTTTGGTAAAATCCATGCCTCGATATTTTTATCCAAATCAGAAATCCGGGCTTTACCTTTTGAGTTTATTATAATTATCTGTTCTAATTTGTATTCTTCATTTCGAACCATTGTTTGGGAAATAGAGTTTATTCTAATAAAACTAGTAATACCTGGTACAACAACACTGGAAGAAACCTCTTTTAAACTTTCTTCACCTTGCACCAAAGTAGAAACACCATCTTCAATTATTAGATTCATTGTAACATTTTCTTCCGGCATGGGTAGGGCTTCTGAAAGAATAAAGGCTTTTCCCAAAAAGTCGTCGTAAGTTATTTTGATTTTATATTCACGATCCTGAAAATTGGTAACATCTTTTGTCAGCTTAACAGGCTTTAAAGTTATGTTTTGTTCGAACGATGCTGTGTTTATGGGATGAGAAAACTGAATTGTTGCTGATATGTGTTTCAAATTTTCATTTGTCGGATCAATATAAAATTTATTTGAAATGATATTTATTTTGAGAGCAGCAGTTTGAAATGATTTTTCATATTGCTCTAATAATATGTGTGAAGGAAAAAGATTTCTGTCCAGTTCAACCGAATATTCAGTTCCGGTCGGCCAGTCATATTCTGGTTTAAACCGAAGTCGGTCATCTTCGAGCCATTTCCATTCGCCTTTTATTTCAGGAGAAATCTCTATTCCTTCACTAATCACTTTTTGAATATCATCAAGTTTTGCAACTGATTTAGCAAAGTTGATAATCAAGGAATCCGGTTTTGCATTTTCTCTTAATGGAGTTAGTCCAGGAGCCTGAACTGTCATTCGGACTTGTTCGGGTGTTGGCTGGTAATTTTGCCAAATAGCATATCCTATAATCAATAAACATGATACGATAAATAAAATTAATAATCCGCGATAGGTTTGAGGTTTGTTTGTCTTAATACTTTTAACCTGTTCTCCTGTTGATTGATATAATTTTTTTGATTTGTTCTTTAGAGGAGCAATAAAACCGGGCAGTTGGTAGGTCACAGATCCAAAAAGATACGAGAAAACCGCTGCAATTTTTTTTAAGATTTTCATAAGTTTCTCCCAATAAATCTGAATTATAAATGGATTTATTTAAATTACAATATGTTATTATATCTTTAAAGAAAAAACTGAACTTTATTTATGATACTTAAAAAAATATAATCGAATTAAAGGTACTGATTTTCTACTTTAGTCAAATAGAGAAACTTCAAATCTACAATTTGTGTGAATTTACTTTTGAATTACCAGGATTAAAACTTCGTATAAATTTTATATCGACCATCAATCAAATATAAAATTTACCATTTATAAAAATAAAATTATGTAATTGTATTTGTGCTAATAATTACTCAAAATATTTATGATATTCTGTAAATAAAGTTTCCATTTCTTCTAATATTTTTTCAGAGGATTCTATATTGGTTTCTTTTTTTAAATTTTGAACCGTGGGGTAGAAATATCCCAGAAAGACATGAAGTTGATCATGATCAGGTCCTTCCATGGTGCAACCTTGAATTAATGAAAGTAATTCTTCATCCAGTTTTTCACCCAGAAGATTGTAGTCTGCTAATGCTTTAATGTTTTCTTTTGATTTTAGCAGGCTATCCAGGTTTTTAATGGCAGTTCGGGTATGCTCATCCATTTGCCATTTTTTGCCATCATTCAAAACAAATTTAATGATAGTTTTTTCAGATGCATTGGTTTGCTCGGATTGCTGCTTTTCTTTACAACCAATATACATTTGAATAACTAATATGCCTACGAAATAGATTAAAAATTTATTCATGAGTTTTCTCCTAAAATTTCATTCCAATATAAAGCCCGCTGAAATAAGGAACAAGCCAAAACAGCCAAACGATGACACTATATTTATTAAAATTAATGAGTTCTTTTTCATTTCCTCTTTTTACGACAATCGTAGCCCAAAGGGCATGTGCCAGCATTAACCACAGAGCTATCTGCCCGGTTAAGGTGTGAGGATTGGTTAGATCAAATGGCTGCTTAGCAATTAAATGCATAGCCCATGTTCCGGACATATCAAAAATAAATCCAGTCCAAAAGGCGAAAACATGCCACAATTTAAGATAACGGGAAATACGCTCAGCCCAAACGCCAAGCGAATAAAAGACAAGCGCCAGGGATATAAGTGTGATTGAAGCTGTTAATAAGATTGACATGATTCAATAATGGATTTTAACAATTATGGCAAATTACATTTGCTCAAAGTAAGGCAGCAAATAACTTCGTCGGAATTATATTATTCATAAATCAAATAATAATCAAACTTAAAAACTAACTTTTATATCCAGTGCATCAAGTAAATGGATAGCTTCCGGCATGGTAAATTCTGCATTTTTAACTTTATTAGTTAATGGATTGATAGAATAATTTTTGGCATTACTAAAATCTGCTTTCGTCAAATCTGTGTTTTCAAAAGCAGTGTCTTTTAAATCAGAACCGGAAAAATTGGATTTTGCTAACTTGGCTTTAAAAAAATCAGATTGGAAAATTTTGCAGTCTGTAAAATCAGACTCAACCATATCAAGGGAGGAAAAACTACATTTGGTGATTTGGGAATTACGAAAGCCAATTTTAAAAATTAATTTACTTATCTGGGTAAAATCTACACCTAAAACTTTGCAGGCAATAAAATGGGCATTATGTATTTTTGTTCCGGTTAGTTTTATTAGACTGAGATTTGAATCTTTAAATACACAATCAGAAAACAAGGAAAAAGAAAAATCACTTGCAGTAAAATCACAGTCTTTGAACGTACAATTGTAAAAAGATTTGGATTTAATATCTT
>DAOWAQ010000065.1 GCA_030634505.1 Calditrichia bacterium | reverse complement strand
TTTATTGAGATTGCTTCGCTAAAGCTCGCAATGACAGCCTAAAATGTCATTGCGAGGAGTGAAGAATGAGCGACGTGGCAATCTCCTGAATATATTGCAATTAAGTCCTTTTTTGCGGAGTAAAAGCTAGAATCATTAAAAAAATATTGGATATCATAGATGATTTTGGTTTAGAAATCAATTATGAGAATAGTCATGTAAAATTTAAAAGCGATGTCATTGAAAAGACATTAAAATCGGTTCCAAGTGCATTTAAATTATATGATTCAAATGAAAAAGAAACACATAATTTTATTAATAATGAAATACATTTTACGCCTGGTTCATCTGCAATAAATATCTTAGATTTCGATACTAAAAATTTTACAAAACCAACAACTAGTGATTATGTTAACTATGTTAAAGTAGTAGAACAATTACCACATATTGCTTCACAAAGTACAGCTTTTATTCCGGCTGATGTACCGGAGAAGATGTCAGATAGTTATCGATTATTTTTAAGCCTGTTATTTGGTGAAAAGCCTGTAGTTACTGGTTTGTTTACTAAAGAATCTTTTGAAGTAATGAAAAATATGCTCCTTGTTATTCGAGGAAAAAATAAAGAATTGAATTGATTGATAAGCCTCTTTCCATATTTACTTGTTGTCCTGTTTCACCATTGAAATGGAGTAAAGTTGCCTCTCAAAATCTATATGATTGTGCATCAAATTCAATTCCAATTGAAGTTGTTTCCATGCCTCTTGCAGGATTCTCATCACCTGTTACTTTGGTAGGTACTTTAATCCAGCATACAGCTGAAGTATTGAGCGGAATTGTTATCAGTCAATTAATTAATCCGGGAACATCAGTGTTATTTGGTGGTTCAGCTGCTATTTTTGATATAAGAAATCAAACCACACCAATGGGTGCAATAGAAACAATGATGTTGGCAGTGGATTTAACGAAATCGGAAAATACTTAAATATACCAACCCAAGCATACATTTCATTAAGTGATTCAAAACAATTGGATGCACAAGCTGGATTAGAAACCGGTATGGGTGCACTCTTAGCAGGTTTACCAGGAATTAATGAAATATCCGGTCCCGGTATGCTGGATTTTATAAATGGATTTAGTTTGGAAAAATTGGTTTTGGATAATGAAATATGTGGACAAGTTTTTCGAATGAACAAAGGCATTTCACCAAAAGAAGATTTTCCGGCAATCCCTTTAATGCAGGAATTACTTGATGAAGAACATTTGCTTATTTCAAATCATACAAACAGGTATTTGCAGGAAGAACAACATTTACCAGGTAAAACCATAAACAGGTCAAATTTATCGGATTGGGAAAAGGCAGGTTCAAAAAGTTTAATTAAAAGGGCACATGAGCAAATTGAAGTATTAATAAAAAACTACCAGGAAACAACACTTTCTGAAGATAAAAAAACTGAATTAGTGAAATTAATGAAGTTTGAAGCAAAGAAATTTGGTATGGAAGAACTACCAATAATATAAATATTTTTGTATGTCAAAATTTAACAATATCACACAATCATTAAAGATGTTATTACTTCAATAAATTTAAATATATGCTTTAGATATTATTCCTTGATTATTTAATTTTTCATCCAAATCATAAAGCCAATCAAATTCGACCGGATATATCTTATTGGAAGGATAACCTCGGTCTAAAGTATAAATTTGTACATGATTTGGCGAAATTAGTTTTAGTTTTTCAATCCAAATCTCAATATCTTTCTCTTTCGAATTTCCGTGTTCACCCTCGGTAAAAAGTGTTTGTATCGTAACATCATTCAGCAATGATAAACCCTGAACTATTGAATCTAATGCCATTGGTACAACAGGTCGATTGTATATTTTTAAAAGCTGTTCATCACCACAGTCCAATTTCATTATTCTTTCATCAAGCTTTGATAATGAATTTCTTATTTTTTCATCAACTACACCAGTTGAATTTGATAATATCGCTGTTTTTGAATCAGGTGCAGATTCGTTTCTAAGTTTAATTATTTCATCAACAATATTATCAAATTCCGGATGAAGAGTAGCCTCGCCATTACCTGAAAAAGTGATATAATCCGGAGAAGGGGAAAGTGCAAATAAAGCCTTTTCTACTGCGGATAATACATCTGAAATATCTATAAAGTTATCTTTATCGTCAAAGTCATCTGTGCTTATCTTTGTCCAACCATACTGACAATATACACAATTAAAATTGCATATTTTTTTGGCCGGAGATAGAATATTTATTCCCAGTGAACTTCCCAGACGTCTTGAATTTACAGGACCATAAATTACTTTATTCTGTAATTTAATAGTCATTGATTCTTATTTGACAGCATTTAATAATGTTTCCTGAATTACTTCCGGTTTATGAATCAAATTAGGTAAACATTGCGGGCATACATAGATTTCCTTTCCCATGTAATGCATATTCAAAACAGGTTTGTCATTTTCCGTTACATTGCAATTATAACATGTCTTATCTGTCATTATTCACTCCTATTAAGTAAAAGATTATTTAGATTGTTGATTCATATTGTCCTGAAGCAGTTTATTTTCTTTTTTTAATTCTTTCATTTTAATATTTTTTCTATGGTAAATTGTAATTGTTCAGCACTAAATGGTTTGGTTATATAATCAATCAATGCCCATTTTGCAAGATTTAACAGCCGAATCCACATTCCCAAACTCTACAGTTATAATGATAATAACTTCCTGATTTATTTCTTTAAATAATTTAATTTCTTCAATGTTGTTTTGAGTATGCAAATCAACTACTATTACCTGAAATTGATAATCTTTATTTATTTCAATTGCGCTGTCAATATTATCAGATTGAACTATTTTATATCCATTTTTATTTAACTGATACTTTAACAGTTTAGTCAAATTAAAATCATTATTTTTCAGTAACAAATTCATAGTTGTGCTGTAGCTTTAATCAATATTTAATAAGAGCAAAATCATTGATTTTAATAAACTTTGTGTATAAATTTTTAAATCATTTTAATTGGAATTATATTATGAATCGGGGCTAATTAATTCCAATTTGAAATTACTCTTTTCTGAAAACTGATACTCATTCATTTAATTTATTAAAAATGTAAGATAAATGCCTAAAAAAAATAAAATCAATTTTTTTTGAAGATAAGTTTTAAATTCAGGAAAAAACACTCACACGAGATATAATATGGACTTAATGATCGATATTGGTAATACGCACACAGTTGTCGGCTTATTTAGCGAAGACAAATTAAAACATAACTGGAGATTGAGCAGTACTTTACTGAGAACCGAAGACGAAATTTGGGCTGTATTAACATCATTTTTTAAAAATATAGATTTCCAATATCAAAATATTACAGGAATTGCTATTTCCTCTGTTGTACCAAATCTTACATTAATATATGATCGAATGGTAGATAAATACTTAGGAATAACACCGTTGTATATAAATGCCCAACTTGATCTTGGGATGGATATATTATACGAAAATCCGAATGCCGTAGGAGCTGATAGAATTTGTAATGCAGTAGCCGGGAAGGAAAAATATGGATTTCCACTAATTATTTTGGATTTTGGTACCGCTACAACATTTGATTGCATTGATTCAAATGGTAATTATATTGGCGGAGTTATTTGTCCCGGTATTGAAAGTGCCGCTTCTATACTTCATCATAAAGCTGCCAAACTTCCCAAAATCGATTTGGAGTTTCCGGAAAAAATCATTGGTACAAATACTGATGAGAGTATGCAAAGTGGCATTATGTATGGTTTTATTGAATTGATTAACGGCTTACTTGAAAAAATTAGTGTTGAAATGGGAGACCAACCAAGGGTAATTGCCACTGGTGGTTTTGCATCATTGATATCAACAAAAACCGATCGTATTGAAGAAATAGATTTAGAATTAAATTTGGTGGGAATTCATAACATTTATAAGAGAAATCTTGCATGAAAATGACTGGTGAGAAAATTCTTATTTTTCATTCCAATGCACGTCATTTGCAGAATTTAGAAAAGTATTTAAAAAACTCTGGCTTTTCTACGATTCTTGCTAATGATACGGATACGGCTTATGAATTAGCTATAGGACTTAAACCAAAGATAATAATTTGGGGGGAAACTCTTACTACAAAAAACAAATCCATAATTAAAAATATAAAGAATTATTCTAACAGCAAAGAAACCTCAGTAATAGCCATAACTAAAGAAATTGAATTATTTGACAGGGTAAGTGCAGAGCAATTTGGTGTTGATGATTTTTTTCTTGAAGATAATAAATATGATGAATTAAAATCAAAAATTCTTTTTCATTTGAAACACCATAATCAGCTCAAATACATGCGAAATCAAGTAGATTTATTTAAATATCTTTCAGAGACGATGTTTCAAATGTTATTAAGTCAGGATATTGCTGAAATTTGTGATGCTGCATTCGATTTTATTCTGAAATATTTCAAATTAAATTTTATTATATCAAATGTATATAATTCCAAAGTTAAAGAATTTGATTATTTTAAATTCGAGACTTTTAACAATAATCTAAATGATTTGCTTAATACGATAAAAGAAGATGATTTATGGATAAATTATTATTATTCGAATGGTACTTTTATAAATGAACAAGTTACTGAAGCGAAAATTAAAACTCCGCTAAGTAAATGGAAATTGGATACAAAATTCTTATACCAGGTATGCCTGTATGATAAACAGAAACTTCATGGTGTTTTTCTACTTTCATTTTCCGATCCAACAGATATTACTCCGGATAATGAGAAATTGTTAAAGATTCTTGGTAGTGCTTTAGGTAACAGAATATCTGAAATTAGGCGAATATTCGGAACCGAAAGAGGAATTACAAATAGTCAAAAATTAGCAACACGAGATCTATTTTTAAGATTGTCAGAAAATGAGATATATTTGCACGTAAATAAAAATCTAATTCAACTAATGCATGCCGAAATTGGCATGTATATTACATATAATGAAGGTTTTAGGTTTTTATATCCTAAATATTTATTTAGTATTAAAAGTGATAATAATATTTTTGAGAATGAGAAGCCCCCTGTACTGTTAATAAAAGATTTTCCGTCATTTGAACAACTGATTAATAAAAGAAAAACTCTTATTATTGACAGTTTTGAAAAGAATTTAGGGGATGATATCAAACTGCTCAGGGGTTTCAATAAAATTCCACCTCAAAATATAATTATTTTTCCCTTAGTCTTTGAAAACTCCGTTCAGGGATTCTTCGTAATTGGTAAGAAGGATACAACAAAAAAATATTCTCGTCAGGAGATTAGTGCTGCAGAAAACATGTTAATTCAAGCAAATGAAATTCTTCAAGAAAATCGCATATTAAAACAAGCCAATTTAACTATTAAGCAATTAGATAGAATTTTTGATTTAGGCACAGAATTAACCCTTGATGTACCATTGAATGAAATATTGAACAAAATCAGTACTGCAATTAGAAGGACATTAGGTTGGAATGTTGTCATTTTGGATATGAAAAATAGATTAGAAAATAAATTCAAAATGGTAAGTTTATTAGGTTTAAAAGATACTGATTATCAAAAATATATAAAAGGTGATAAATACCCTCCATTTACTAAAAAAATCAAGAATTCTTTTAAAATTAGTAACAGTTATTTTTTTGATCATGATTTAAATACCAGATCAGATCAGGATTCTGCTCATGCAGAATTCGTTTCTCAGATTGGTTCTGAATGGAATGACAGGGATTGGTTATTTGTTCCAATTGAAAGTAGAGGCGAATTACTGGGAATGATTTCTTTGAATGATCCGGTTGATCGTGTAAAGCCAGCTGAAGATCGTGTAAAGTCTGTTGAATATTTTGCCAACCAGGCTGCTGTGGCAATGGAAAACACACAATTATTCGAGAGTCTAAAATCATCTCAATTAAAATATCGATTACTTGCCGAAACAATGACAATGGGATTGGTAACATGTAATTTTAAAGGCAAAATATTATATGCAAATCAAAGCTTATTAAGCTTTCTAAAATACGCTAAACCAGATGAATTAATGGGAAAGTCGCTTTTCTCCGTTTGTAGTTCAACCTGTGCGCACAAAATAGAAAAAGAAACTTCAGTTATTCATAAATTGAATAAACAAAAAAAATTAGATGAACCAACTCAAGGTATAGAAATTGAGTTACTTGATAAGGATGGTGAGTTAATCCCATTTTTGATGTATATGTCACCTTATTATGAAATGAATAAAAAAATTGGTTTTTTTGGAGTCCTCTCTGATTTAAGAAATCAAAAGAAATTAGAAAGATTGAAAGCAGATTTTAATTCAATGATCGTACATGATTTAAGATCTCCTTTGAATATTATTCAGGGGTACGTAGATATTGTACGAACTCAGGTAATAGGAAGCATAACTGAGGAACAAGCTGATTTACTTACAATAGCAAAAGAAAATGTATATAAAGTATTAAAATTAATTGATAACTTTTTAACTGCGTCTAAACTTGAAGTAGGTAGATTTGAAATTGAAACAGAAATTAACTCGATTAATTCGCTTATTGAAACCTTATTTAATCATTATAAGATTTTAGCAGAAAAGAAAAATATTACAGTAGAAATGAATCTTGATGAAAACTTACCGCTATTGCATTTTGATAAATTTAGAATTGAACAAGTATTAACTAATTTTTTAAGCAATTCAATTAAATTTACTTCGGAGAATGGTCAAATCACAGTTAATTCACTATTAAAACAGGCTCAAAATGAGATATCGAAAGATGTAGATTTATCCGTTGTGGTAGAAGTAACTGATTCCGGTGTTGGAATTCCAGAAAATGAATTAAATAAAGTATTCAATAAATATGAACAAACCGAAGCGGGAAAAAATGCTTCATTAAAAGGTACGGGCTTAGGTTTGGCAATATCACGCGAAATCATTCAACTGCATCATGGTGATATTGGTGTTCGCAGTAAAGAAAATGAAGGAAGCACATTTTATTTTTCTTTACCAATAAAACCCGTCGTATTATAAATTTTAACACATCAGTTTAAATTGTTACTTATATTTTATAATTCTTAAAATTTTAAATTCATATTGAATCAAACTATTAAATATAAGAAATTTATCTTTTACTAAACTTTTAATTTTAGAAAATAGTTAAATGAGTAAAACTCAAAACGATACAACACCTTTAATGACACAATATTTAAAAATTAAAGCACAATACAAAGATACTATTCTGTTGTATCGAATGGGTGATTTTTATGAAACATTTTATGACGATGCTAAAATTATTTCAAAATTATTAGGTATTGCATTAACCAAACGTGCCCATGGAAAAAGTGCTCATGTACCTCTGGCGGGATTTCCCTATCATGCTTTAGATAATTATTTATATAAATTGGTTCAAGCTGGAAACAGGGTTGCAATTTGCGAGCAAGTTGAAGATCCGAAAACTGCAAAAGGAGTTGTTAAACGTGAGGTAATTGAAATAGTAACACCGGGAGCAACTTTATCCGATAAAATTTTAGATACAAAATCAAATAATTTTCTGGCGTCAGTTTTTATAGATCTTGATATGGCTGGTTTGTCATTTGTAGATGTATCTACCGGTGAATTTTATACAAGTGAATTTGACAAAGGATTACTTGAAGAACAGTTATTATCTATCTCTCCAAAAGAGATTTTAATTCCAAGTAATCAAAAAGAACTATTTCAAAAATTATGCAAAAAATATTCAAAACCCGTAATAACTGAAAGAGAAGAATGGATTTTTACAAAAGATTATGCCAGGGATGTATTAATCGATCATTTTAAAGTACATTCGCTAAAAGGTTTCGATTTAGAAAATTATCCTCTTGCATTAATTGCAGCTGGTTCAGCACTGAACTATTTACAGGAAAACTATAAATCACATTTAGAACACATTCAAAAGATACAAGTACAAAACCTATCACATTTTATGTTCTTAGATGATGCTACCAGGCGTAATCTTGAAATTAATTACACCCTAAGGGAAAATATTGGTGGAAACACCTTGCTAGAAGTAATCGATAAAACTGAAACTGCAATGGGTGGCAGATTATTACGACAATGGTTAAATAATCCTTTGTGTCATGCTGATGTCATTAATAAAAGGTTAAATATTGTAGATGAATTATTTAATGATCAACAAGTATTAATAGATTTAATAACATTATTAAAAGAGTGTTCTGATATTGAAAGATTGATTACTAAAATTGCAACAGGAAGAGCAAACGGGCGAGACTTAGTAAATCTAAAAAACACTTTAAATCAAATTCCTGATATAAAAAATCTAATAGAAAAATCATCACTTAAAAAATTAAATCAATCATTTAAAGGTTTTAAAAAATTACCTGAAATTATTAACTTAATTGAGAAATCTATAATTGATAATCCGCCATTAACCATAACCGAAGGTGGTTTAATAAAAAGAGGATATAATATAGAACTTGATGAAATATTCGAAATTACACATCAAGGAAAAGAATGGTTACTAAAGCTTCAAGAGAATGAAAAGCAAAGAACGGGAATCAATACATTAAAAATAAATTACAATAAAGTATTTGGATATTATATAGAAATTACAAAATCTAATTATGATAAAATACCAGATGATTATATTAGAAAACAAACTCTGGTAAATGCAGAAAGATTTATTACACCTGAACTGAAAGAAAAAGAAGAGAAAATTCTAAATGCTGAAGATCGTGTAAAATCTTTGGAATATGAACTATTTCAGGAAGTTAGAAAAACAATTAGTTTCAAAATAGATACCATTCAAAACAATAGTCGTTTACTTGCTGAATTAGATTGTTACTGCAGTTTTGCTTTTGTAGCAGAAAAAAATAATTATGTGAAACC
>DAOWAQ010000186.1 GCA_030634505.1 Calditrichia bacterium | reverse complement strand
TTTAAAATCTCTCCAAAGAAAAAGGAATCCAAATGAAAACAATTATTGAACCTTTCAGAATTAAATCCGTCGAACCTATAAAAATGACAACCCGCAAAGATCGGGAAGAATATATAAGGGTTGCGAATTACAATCTTTTCAGCTTGCATGCTGATTTGGTATTGATTGATTTATTAACGGACAGCGGTACAAGCGCCATGTCATCCGAACAATGGGCAGGTATATTACGCGGTGATGAAAGTTATGCCGGCAGTAAAAGTTTTTATAGATTTCACAGGGCAGTTTCAGAAATAATGCCTTTTGACAATATTATTCCCACACACCAGGGAAGGGCAGCAGAAAAAATATTATTTTCCGTCATAGGTGGGGAAGGAAAAAAAATACCTAACAATACTCATTTTGATACAACCAGAGCCAATGTAGAGTTCTCCGGGGCAGAAGCGGTTGATTTAGTAATTGAAGAAGGGAAGGATCCTCAAAAGCTGCATCCATTTAAAGGAAATATGGATGTTTTGAAACTTGAAAAATTTATTAATGAAACCGGAACTGAAAACATTCCATGTGTAATGATTACAATTACGAATAATTCAGGTGGCGGTCAGCCGGTATCCATGGAGAATATTAGAGAAGTGAGTCATATTTGTAAAAAATATGATTTGCCATTAATAATTGACGCCTGCAGATTTGCCGAAAATGCATATTTTATCAAAATACGGGAGGAAGGTTATTCGAATAAATCCATCAAAGATATTGTTAGAGAAATATTTTCTTATGCTGATGGATGTACAATGAGTGCAAAAAAAGATGCCTTGGTAAATATAGGTGGGTATTTATGTTTAAATAATGATGATTGGGCTACACAGGCACGTAATCTGTTAATTATAACGGAAGGATTCCCGACTTATGGCGGACTTGCCGGTCGTGATTTGGAAGCGATAGCAATTGGTCTTGAAGAAATTCTTCATGAGGATTACTTACAGTACAGAATACGTTCTACAGAATATCTTGGTGAGAAAATAAATGCTGAGGGTGTACCGATTGTTCTGCCGGTGGGTGGACATGCAGTTTATATTGACGCCAAAGCAATGTTACCGCATATCCCAACCGAGCAATTCCCAGGGCAGTCTTTGGCGGTGGAATTGTATTTGGAAGGGGGTATTCGCGGTTGTGAGATTGGAACTGTAATGTTTGGGGAAGCGGCACAAATGGAGCTGGTGCGATTGGCAATCCCAAGACGTGTTTATACCCAAAGCCATATTGATTATGTAATTGAGGTAATCATAAATGTGTACAAAAATAAAGATAAATTAAAAGGCATGAAATTTACTTATGAACCTGAAGTGTTACGGCATTTTACAGCACAATTTGAATATGTAGATTAAGGATGATAAAATTAGAGTCGATACCTATCATTAATAAGAAATTGATTTGAATGAGATTTCTCCTTTCATTCGACCATAAAGGTCTTCATTTCAGTCGAAATGACAAAATTCCATGACATTTCGAATCCCGAAGGGTGAGAAATCTAAAGCTAAGCAGGTAAAAAATGAAAGTTTTAAATTGAAATCATTTCGATATTTGTAATGTTGATTTATCAATTTTAGAGGCATTTTATTATGTTAGATAGAAAACAAAAATTACAACGAATCATTCAAATTGGTTTGGAAATTTCACAAATCAAAGACCTTGACGTTTTGCTGGAAAAGGTTTTAACTGATGCAAGGAAATTAGTTAATGCTGACGCAGGCTCTTTATATATCAAGGAAGATGATAAATTAAAATTCAGTTATTCGCAAAATGCTACATTAGTGAAAAAGCTGAAAAAGGGTCATAAATTAGTTTACACGACTTTTAGTATGCCAATAAATAATAATTCAATTGCAGGATTTGTCGCGAACAATAATGTTCTTTTAAATATTCCTGATGCATATGAAATATCTTCAAATAATCCATTCCATTTTGACAGCAGTTATGATAAAAAAGTTGGCTATGAAACACATTCCATGTTAACGGTTCCTTTAAGAAATGTACGTGATGAATGCGTAGGTGTATTGCAGCTTATAAACGCCGTGGATGATGATGGTGGAATAATTCCGTTTTCTGAAGATGATGAACCTTTGGTTAAGCATTTTGCCAATTATGCTGCTACAGCCATTGAAAGAGCACAAATGACGCGTACCACAATTATGCGTATGATTAGTATGGCGGAGTTGCGTGACCCAAAAGAAACAGGTCCGCATGTAAACCGTGTTGCCTCTTACGCAGTAGAGATTTATGAAATCTGGGCAAGAAATAAAGGTTTGGATACGGAAGAAATAGATAAACAGCGCGATGCTCTCCGAATGGCTGCCATGCTGCATGACGTGGGGAAAGTAGCAATTTCAGATACTATATTAAAAAAACCCGGCAAATTTGATGACGAAGAATATGAAATAATGAAGCAACATACATGGATGGGGGCCCGATTATTTGCCGATGCCCGTTCGGATTTTGATGAAATTGCAGCGGAGGTCGCACAGCACCATCATGAACGCTGGGATGGGAAAGGTTATCCGGGATATATTGATGTTTCAACAGGTGAAGCATTACAGAATTATTTAGATGACCAAGGCAAAGCCAAAGCCAAAAAGGGTGAAGACATTCCGATATTTGGAAGGGTAGTAGCTCTAGCAGATGTTTATGACGCCCTGTGCTCAAAACGAGTTTATAAAGAAGCATGGGATGAAGAAAAAGTTTTGGAATTAATAAAAGAAGAAACGGGCAAACAATTTGACCCCGAAATAGTGGAAGCCTTTTTTGAAACAATTGATGTAATTCGTTCTATAGCTCAAAGATATCCAGACCAGCAGGACTAACAATTAAGCGATGGCCTGGGTAGCAGTATTTCTCTGATTTGCCTAACTATATATGGAAATAAGTAAATTCCTAATCCTTATATTTTAGTTTATTGACTATTGAATTTTATTATTTTAAAGTTAACTTTGTTCAGAATTATAAATATGGATTTAATGTGCCAAAGATTTATGAATATTTAGGGGTTTTAATATTCTTTTATTCAAATGAACACGAGCCTATTCACGTACATGCAAAGTATGGAAACTTTGAAAGTAAAGCCGAGTTTATTATTGAGGATGGGAAAATAGTCGAAATAAAAATTTCAGCGATTTCCGGAAGAAGACCATTAGCCAGAAATGAATTAAAACACTTTAAGGAATTCTTAGAATATTATGCCGAGGCAGTAGTTCAAAAATGGATTGATTATTTTGTATATCATAAAGAGATTGGTTTTGAAAGAATAACAAAAAGGTTATAATAAAATGAGATTTATAGATTTAACTTCTCAAACAACAAGCAATTCAATTTTTGAAATTAAGGATGCAAATTATCTAGGTGATTTTGCTTTGAGAGTAAAGTTTTCTGACGGTACTGAAAAGTTAATTGATTTTAAGCCATTCTTATCAAAGTCTCAACATCCCTCGATAAAAAAATACCTTAATGAAGTGAATTTCAAAAGTTTTAAAATAGTTGAAGGAAATTTGAATTGGAATGATTATGATTTAATTTTCCCAATATCTGATTTGTATCGAGGTTATATCCAGTAATTAGTTTCTATTAATTTTTTGATAATATAATAAAATTAAATATAGATATAACCAAGTTGAATTTTTTGTTCTAAACGGGTTTACAAAGAAGCCTGGGATGAAGAAAAGGTTTTGGAATTAATTAAAGAAGAAGCCGGCAAACAGTTTGACCCGGAAATTGTAGATGCTTTTTTTGAAACAATTGATGTGATTCGTTCTATAGCGCAAAGATATCCAGATTCGCAAGATTAATTAAAACCGATGCAGCTGCTTAAAGTAATGGCATCATTACATATTACAAATATTCTACAACATCACTTACTCTATAACCGGCAGATTTCGCTGCTTTTCCTACCTTTTTGATTATCGCTAAACTATCGCTAATTTTTTGGGTTGTGATTTTCTTGTCTGATCGCAGAAGTAAGTTATTTAAAAATAATATCTTTAATAAATCCTCAAAATTCTCAGCATTAAAATATAAAACTTCCTGGTAACGATTGAAGAGTAATAACTTCTGAACAGATTCGTCTGAAAATAATTCTTTTACGGATTTTGCTGAATCATTTTTTGCATCTGAACACCAGGTTGGTTTTGACAATAACACTTTTAATGTTAGGTAATATTTTTCAGTATCGTAATCATTGGCATAGAATTCAACAAATACATTGTAAATTATTTTCCCTAATAACCAATCCTCTAAAATAGATAGATTGTATGAGGACAAATCTTTTTTACACAGGAGCTGATTCATTTTATTTATTATTAAAAATGAAAATAAAACAGGAACAGAATTTTTAGAAAATGATTTTGTTAACTTGAATTCTTTCTCATTTAATTTGAAAAGGAATTGAAATTCTTTTTGAGCGCTGCTGATTAAATCTTTTTTAATTGAATCAGTTTTGTGAAACTTGCTGATTTCTTTAATCAGGTTAACAAATTTTGTCTCAAATTCTTTAATAATCTTGTTTTCATCTTTTTTACTGGTTAGCGAAAAATTGATATAATTTATAAATCCTGTATTAATCAATTCTTTAAACGGAATATGAACTGGGGATAGAAAAGTCTCTTTTAATGCTTCCTCAATATTAGGGACTCCTTGCCCATTTAAATAATTTTCAAGATTGCCGTAATGATTATATTCATTATCCTT
>DAOWAQ010000023.1 GCA_030634505.1 Calditrichia bacterium | reverse complement strand
TTTTTAGTGATTTCTATCGGGTATGCATCTTCAGGTAATGGCTGGTCAGACGTCAATGTTTCTTTACCGCCAACCGAAGTGCCCCACAATCCTTTGTTAATAGAATATTGGGATTGCTGCCAATCTAATTTGTATCCATGGGCAGATAGATAATTTATTTCATCTTTTCTGGATAATTGCTGATCACGGATAGGCGTTAAAATTTCTATATCCGGAATTAATATATTAAATATCATGTCAAAACGAATTTGGTCATTTCCTGCGCCGGTACTGCCATGTGCTATAAAATCCGCATTAATACTTTTTGCATATTCTGCTAAAGCCACTGCCTGGAACACACGTTCGGAACTCACAGAAAGTGGATAGGTATTGTTTTTAAGTATATTTCCGTACACAAGGAAACGGAGACAATCTTTATAATATTTATCCGTGACGTCTATTACGCAGTGTTCAATAGCGCCTAAATTTTTCGCCTTATTATCAAACTCATTTAATTCATCTTTTGAAAAAGCGCCTGTATTTACAATGGCAGTAAAGACGTCAAGATTTTTTTCCTGCGATAAATATTTTACACAATATGACGTATCCAACCCGCCGCTAAAGGCTAAAACTACTTTCTTTTTCATATTCATGTTCTTCCATATTTTTAATTTTAATTTTTTCTGATGGATCAAAAAGCATTGCGGTACATAGACAATGTTTATTATTAGTCCGCTGTAAAATATCAAAATTAGTACAACTTTGACATCCCTTCCAAAAGGCTTCATCCTCCGTCAAATGGTCAAACGTAACCGGGCGATATCCTATAGAATAATTAATCCGCATAACCGGTAGACTTGTAGTTATTCCAAACACTTTTGCGTGTGGATATTTTTTACGGGAGAGTTGAAAAGCTTTTTCTTTTATCAGTTTTCCTAATCCAAGATTTCTATATTTTGGGACGATGATAAGTCCCGAATTCGCAACATAATCTTTTTTTGTCCCCCATGATTCAATATAGCAGAAACCGGCGAAATCACCATCGGCGTTTAAAGCAATCACTGCTTTATTTTCTTTTATTTTTTGTTCGATATATTTCGGATCTCTTTTGGCAATACCGGTTCCCCTTACTTGTGCGGCTTCCGTGATAACATTACATATTTTGGCTGCGTATTTTATATGTTTTTCGGTTGATGCAATTATTTGTATTTTGTTATTGGCAGAGTTTTCAATCTGCATTTATTACCTCCATGTCATTAAAACAGTATGAATAACAGTTGGTTGATTGATTATTTTTAATTTAGGTTTTTTGATAACCGTGAAAGACCACGGTTAATAGATTTAAATAGATACGCCCGAGGGGCGTGGACGGTTTGAAAAAGTGCGGTATGTGGATTGAATTGTTTTCAATTTAGTTCGTTATATTAAAATTTAATTAATTTTCTGTTTCAAATATTTATCGGCTAATTTAAGAAACAATTAACAATAATCAAATATTTATACACTATATTGCATATTTATTCATTTAATTGTAACCGAAACCAATTATTTTTGCCTATAAGCAAAATTATTAGCGTGTTTTTTTGCTTTCACGCAAATAAATCCGGCTACTTGCTTTCTATTTCAAAACTTTTATTAATTGCTCAATGACAACATCCAACTCAGTATATTCTATAGTCAGCGGAGGCAGAAGCCTGATAACCGTTGGACCGGCATTTAGAGCGAAAATTCCAGATTCCATTAATTTTTCCAAATAAGGCTGAACATCTTCTTCAAGTTCGATTCCTATCACTAAACCAAGATGTCTGATCTCTTTTACTTTTGGTAGATTCGTTTCCTTCAATTTTCCAACTAAATAATCACCTTTTTCTGTCGCGGCTTTTTCTAACCGGTTTTCCATCATAAAATCGATTGATGCAATGGCTGCAGCACATGCCAACGGATTGCCGCCGAAAGTTGATCCGTGCTTGCCAACAGGCGGCTCAACACTGTCTTTACAAATTACGGCTCCCATGGGGAAGCCACCGGCGATTGCTTTTGCAACACAGAGAATATCCGGCTGAATATCAAAATGCTCAACAGCAAATTTTTTACCCGTTCTGCAAAATCCCGTCTGCACTTCATCGATGATTAGCAGAATATTTTTTTCACGACATAATTGCTGAACTTGTTGGAAATACTTTTTATCACCAACATAAACGCCGCCTTCACATTGGACGACTTCTAAAATAATACCAGCTGTATGGCCAGATATTTTACTTGCCAATTCTTGATAATTATTAAACGGAACAAAACTGAAACCATCAAGTAACGGTTCAAATCTCTCTCTGTGTTTCGGAGTATAAGTTGCACTCAATGCTCCCAACGTTCTGCCGTGGAATCCCCTCATTGCGCAGATAAAATCACTTTTATCGGTTGAAAATCGCGCAAATTTTATAGCTGCCTCTATTGTTTCAGTGCCTGAATTACATAGAAAAACTTTGTTCAAACCAGATGGTGTGAATTCAACCAATTTTTCCATTAATACAGCACGCTTATTATTATAAAATGAACCGGTACAGGTAATAAGATTTCTAGCCTGTGTTTCGATTGCTTCAATTACCTTTTCATTGCAATGACCGATACTGGCAGCTCCATGTCCTGTCATACAGTCAATGTACTTTTTTCCATTTTCATCCCAAAGAAAAGAATCTTTGCCTTTCACCAGAACAATATCTTTTTTTGGATAAATGTCGAATTCACATTGCTGTTGTATTTGTTTGTAGTCCATCTTTTATTACTCCGAAGATAAATTGTATTTTTACTGTACATGCCCGATTCATATGTTGTTACATTTTGTCATCCCCGAATGTTTCTACCAGTCAGACGACCGGCTGATCGGGGATCTCTGCCATATTAATGGGATTCCCACTAAAAACATGCTGGAATGACAATCCTGGGAGAGTCTTTTTTGAAATTTTATGATTTGTGACGTGTTTCCAATATTTTACTTACATCTGCAAGTTTTAAGTCTGAAGCAGATAATAAAACAAGCAGGTGATATAGCAGGTCGGCGGACTCCTCGGCAACTAGTTGTTTATTTCCGGCAATTGCTTCAATTACCACTTCAACAGCTTCTTCCCCAACTTTTTGGGCTATTTTCGAAATTCCCTTATTAAAGAGTTTTGCCGTATAAGATTTTTCCGGAGATGCTGATTTTCTGTCGTTAATAATTTCTTCCAACTTTAATAAAAAGTTTGATAACTGATTGCTTTCTTTGAAACAGGTATCCGCACCTGTGTGACAGACAGGTCCTGTTGGCGTTGCTTTTATCAATAAAGTGTCTCCATCACAATCAAGTAATATTTCATTCAGTAAAAGAAAATTACCGGAAGTCTCACCCTTTGTCCACAAACGCTGGCGGCTGCGGCTAAAAAATGTCACCTTTTTTTCATTGCGGGTTTTGTCCACAGATTCCTGGTTCATATAAGCCAGCATCAAAACTTTGTCTGTTTTAGAATCCTGAATAATTGCCGGGATTAATCCATTGTTTTTATCAAAATCAATTTTCATAGGCGCACCGTTATATTGTTTTCATTTAAATATTGTTTTAATTGCGGAATCGGAATTTCACCGAAATGAAAAATACTGGCGGCAAGAGCTGCATCGGCTTTTCCTTCGTTAAAGACCTCGACAAAATGTTCACAGGTTCCGGCGCCGCCTGAAGCGATAATCGGAACCGGCAGTGTTTCGGCCAATTCCTTTGTAATCCCTATGGCAAAACCATCCTTTGTTCCGTCATGATTCATAGAAGTCAGCAATATTTCACCGGCGCCGCGTTCGACAGCTTCTTTTGCCCATTCCATCGTATGTCGTGTAGTTGGTTTGCGTCCTCCGTGTACATAAACGATATCCGTGTCATTTTCATAGTTTGAATCAATCGCCAGCACAATACACTGTGATCCGAATTCCCCGGCAAGTCTGTCGATTAAATCCGGATTTTTTACCGCCGCTGAGTTAATCGTTATTTTATCAGCTCCTGCTTCTAGTAATTTTGAAACATTATCTTCAGTCGAAATTCCACCGCCTACTGTAAAAGGAATATTAACATTCAAAGCAATCTGTTTTACCAATTCAACAAAAGTTGACCTTTTATCAATGGTAGCTGTAATATCAAGAAAGGTAAGTTCATCCGCTCCCTGTTTAGCATAGGCATGTCCCAGTTCAACCGGATCACCCGCTTCACGGATATTTACAAAATTCACTCCCTTTACCGTTCTCCCGTCTTTTATGTCAAGACAGGGAATAATTCGTTTTGTTAGCACAAAAATTTTTCCAGTTCATCAAATGAGATTTTATTTTCATATATTGCCTTACCAATTATCACACCATCTATGTTCATTTCATTAAGTTTTTCTACGTCAAAAATGGAATGAATACCACCACTGGCTATCAGTTCTAGTTCTGGAATTTCCTGTTTAATTAATTGATAGATTTCAAAATTCGGGCCTTGCAGCACACCATCCCGATTGACGTCAGTACAGATAGTTGTTTTAACTCCTTGTTCTTTATAGTCCACAAGAAAAGGCAGCAGATCGAGATTTGTCCCCTCCTGCCATCCTGAAACTGCGATTCTTTTATCTTTAAAATCTGAACCGAGAATTATCCTATCAGAACCGAATGTTTCCAACCAGTTTAAAACCATTTTACGATTATTTACAGCGACGCTGCCTGCTGTAATCTGATTTGCGCCACAGTCAAAAGCCAGACGGATATCCTTGTCGGATTGTACGCCGCCGCCAAAATCAACAGCCAGGTTTGTTGCTTCACATATCGCTGCAAGTGTTTTCCAGTTGATAATTTTCCGCGCCCTTGCGCCGTCGAGATCAACCACATGCAGCCTCTTTATCCCGATTGACTGATATTGCCTGGCAACCTGCAGAGAGTCTTCATTGTATATTTTTTTCAGAGTGAAATCACCCTTGGTCAGGCGAACACATTTGCCTTCAATAATGTCGATTGCCGGTATAATAGTAATCATAGTTTTAAAAAATTCCTTAAAATTTGTTCTCCTACTTTTCCGCTTTTCTCCGGATGGAATTGAACTGCGTAAAAGTTATCTTTTTTTATTGCCGCACTGAAAGGTAGAATATAATCGGTAGTAGCGATTGTAGAGTCAAATTTTTCAGCGTAATAACTGTGCACAAAATAAACATAGGGTTTACCCGGCAGCCCTTCGAATAAACGGCTGGAAAGATTCCTGATTAAGTTCCAACCCATGTGCGGCACTTTGTTCCGCGGCGGAAATTTTTTAATTTCTAAATTAAATATTCCCAAACAACGGGTATCATTTTCTTCCGAATGAGCGCCCATTAATTGTAAACCAAGACAAATGCCTAAAACCGGTTGCTTCAATTGTTTAATAACTTCGGCAATTCCATTCTTATTTATAAAATTCATTGCCGTAGAAGCCTCTCCAACTCCCGGGAAAATGACTTTGTCCGCTGCATTTATCAATTCGGTATCAGAAGTCACTTGCGGTTCGATACCCAGCCTTTGTAGTGCCAATCTGACCGAATGGATGTTACCGGCATTGTATTTAATAATCGCGACTTTCATAAAACACCTTTTGTGCTGGGGATTGATTGGTCTTCAATATAACGCTGTTTAGCCATCCTGATACTGCGGGCAACAGCTTTAAATATCGCTTCGATTTTATGGTGCTCGTTTTTGCCTTTGCATTTTATATAAAGGTTACAGCGGGCGCTGTCACTGAAGGATTTGAAAAAATGGTAAAATAATTCAGTAGGCATTTCACCGATTTTTTCACGTTTAAATTTTACTTTCCAAACCAGATAAGCCCGGCTTGAAAAATCAATGGCAACCTCAGCTCTCGCTTCATCCATTGGCAGCAGAAAACCATAGCGGTTGATACCTTTTTTATCGCTCAACGCCTCAAATATTGCTTCGCCCAAAAGGATTGCCGTATCCTCAATGGAATGGTGTTTATCGACATAAAGATCACCGTTTACTTTAACTGTTAAATCAATTGCTGAATGTTTTGCGAATAAAGTCAGCATATGGTCAAAAAAACCAATACCTGTGTTGATATTCGATTTCCCATTACCATCAAGATTTAATTCAATTATTATTTCGGTTTCACCGGTTTTCCGCTGCTTACAGATCAATCGTTCAGGGAGGGCAAGATAATTATAAACCTGATCCCAGGATGTAGTGGCAAAATCAGCCTTAGGGAAACGTTCTTTTCCTATTAAAATTGATTTGCAGCCGAGATTTTTCGCTAACTGTACATCGGAATCTCTATCACCAATTACATACGATCGCTGCATATCATAACTGCCATCCAAATAAGAATTCAGCATTGCTATTCCTGGTTTACGTGTCGGTTTATTGTCCTCAGGTAAAGTAGGATCGATATGTATTACACTAAAAACAATACCTTCACTGGCGAGAATTCTGGTCATTAATTCTTGATAAGGCCAGAAGTCCTCTTTTGGAAATGAAGAGGTGCCTAATCCATCCTGGTTGCTGACCATAACCAAATCATAGTCAAGATTATCTGCAATTCTTTTTAAATTGCTTATGACTCCTGGGTAAAAATTCACTTTTTCCAATGTATCAATTTGTTCATCTTCCGGTTCTAATAATATGGTTCCATCCCGGTCAATGAATAACACTTTTTTCATATTTAAATCCCTTCCTGTAAGACCGCAAGTAATCGGTTGTTTTGTTCAGGCGTGCCTATTGTTATTCGCAGACAGTTTTCACATAAAGGCTGACTCGATCTGTCGCGCACGATAATATTTTGCTGGATGAGTTTTTCATATACGAATGAAGCATTCTCAAATCGTACAAGAATAAAATTTGCTGATGAAGGATAAATGTGCTTCACAGTTGGCAAGTCAGAAAGACCGGCAGTTAAAACCTCTTTTTGCTTTTTGATTTCTTCGACCATTTTATCATGGTATGCGATATTCTTTAAGGCTTGAAGTGCAATTTGCTGCGTGTAACCGTTAACATTATATGGATATTTAATACGGTTTAAAAAAGTAATAATATCTTCAGGGGCAAAGCCTATACCAAGCCTCAAATTAGCAAGACCCCAGGCTTTGGAAAATGTTTGTAATACCACAAGATTTGGATATTTTTCCAGTTTTGTTATCCAACTCAGGCTATTTGAAAAATCAATATAAGCTTCATCGATAACTACAATTCCACTAAAATTCTGAAGTAGTAGTTCGATATCTTTGTCAGAAAAAAGGTTCCCGGTAGGATTATTTGGTGAGCAAATAAAAATGATCTTTGTACCCGAAGTTAATGATTCCAACACTCTTGTGGTATTTATTTGAAAATGTTTAGTTAATTGAATTTTTTGCACTTGCACATCATTCACCGCAGCGCAAACACTATACATACCGTAGGTTGGCGGCATTATTAAAATGTTATCCAGCCTTGGTTCACAAAATACTCTGATTAATAAATCAATAGCTTCATCGCTGCCGTTTCCCAGAAAAATATTGTGCAGTTCAGTATGTTGCAATTCTGCAATCTTTTCTTTTAATTTCCATTGCCGGGGATCAGGATAGCGGTAAAACTGACCATCGACTGTGGAGCCGAACGAATTCTCATTAGCATCCAGAAAAATACCACTATCATTGCTGTGTTCATCACGCGCTGATGAATAGGGCTTAAGCGTTAATATGTTTTTTCTAACCAAATCCTCAATCATTTTATTTGATCCTGTTTTTTGTTCTAATAGTAACCGCATTTTTATGGGCGTCAAGACCCTCGTGTTTTGCCATTTCTTCAATTGCAGGCCCAATATTCTTTAATCCATCTGCATTTATTTCCTGAAAGGTAATTTTTTTAACAAAACTTTCAACGGAAACTCCGCTGTAACTGCGGGCAAATCCATTTGTTGGTAAGGTGTGATTCGTACCCGAAGCATAGTCGCCTGCAGATTCCGGTGAATAATTCCCTAAAAACACAGAACCGGCATTTACGATTTTTGGAATAAGTGACTTATAATCTTTTACAACAAGAATTAAATGTTCCGGTGCGTACAGGTTCACAAACTGCATAGCTTCATCAATATTTTGCAAAATTATTATTTTACTATTTTTAACCGCTTTTGCAGTGATATCGTATCGGGGAAGATTTCGGAGTTGCGATTGTAACTCAAACTCAATAGATCTGGCCACGGGTTCATTCATGGTAATTAACATGACCTGACTATCAGTTCCGTGTTCTGCCTGTGATAATAAATCGGCTGCAACAAATGCCGGATTACAAGTTTCATCGGCAATAACAGCTAACTCAGAAGGTCCGGCCGGCATATCGATCGTTACACCATCTTGTGCAACTTTTTGTTTGGCAGCTGTCACATACTGGTTTCCAGGTCCGAAAATTTTATCCACTTTAGGAATAGACTGAGTTCCATAAGCCATTGCGGCAATAGCCTGTGCGCCGCCAACTTTAAAAATCGTATTGACTCCGCATTTATATGCTGTGTATAATATAGCAGGATGAATGTATCCGTCTTTACGGCAGGGTGTACAAATAATGATTTGTAAACAACCGGCAATCCGGGCAGGAATAGCCAGCATCAGAACAGTAGAGAAAAGTGGGGCTGTTCCTCCGGGGATATATAATCCAACTTTCTCAATAGCGACGTTTCTTCTCCAACAAAATACACCGGGTGATGTTTCAATGACCGGTTCTTCTTGAACTTGAATTTTGTGAAATTTCCAAATATTTTCGTATGCCTTATCAATGGCGCTTTTTAATTTAACAGGAATCTCTTCTTCTGCATCAGCAATTAGTTGTTCTTCGACGAGGAATTCATTAATGCTAATATTATCAAAACGAAGTGTAAATTCACACACGGCATTATCGCCATCCGATTTAACAGCATCCAAAACTGGTTGAATACCACTAATGATATTTTTGAAATCCTCCGAAGGTCTTTCAATCAACTTCTTCCACATTTCTTTTGTTGGGTATTTGTATGTTTTCATTTTTTTTCTTTGTAAAAAGTTTACATTATCATTTTTTCAATAGGAATTACTAGAATTCCCTGAGCGCCTGCGGTTTTTAAATTATTTATTTTTTCCCAAAAATCATTTTTACGAATTACCGAATGCAATGAACTCCAGCCTTCTTCCGCCAGAGGCATAATTGTTGGACTTTTCATTCCGGGTAATATTTCACATATCTGCTCAATTTTATCATTGGGTGTATTCAACAGAATGTATTTGTAATTACCCGCTTTTTTTACTGCTCTTAAACGAAACAGCAATTGATTTAGTACTTTCTTTCTATCTGCTTTTAGATCAGGATGACTAATTAAAACAGCTTCAGACTTCATGACCAAATCAACTTCTTTTAAACCATTACTCAACAATGTGCTTCCAGTGCTGATGATATCACAAATGGCGTCTGCTAATCCAATTCCCGGAGAAATCTCCACAGATCCGCTGATATGATGAATATCAGCCTTGATATTTTTTTCATTTAAAAAGCGATCCAATATTTTCGGATGAGAGGTAGCGATTCTTTTATTTGTCAGGTCTTTAATAGAATTATATTCAAAATGTTTTGGAATTGCTATTGACAGGCGACACTTGGCAAATCCAAGTTTTGTAGAGATATTTAAATTTTCACCTTTTTCAAAATAAACATTCTCCCCAACAATCCCGGCGTCGGCAACTTTATCCACTATGCATTTCGGAATATCGTCATCCCTCAAAAATAATAGTTTTATGGGAAAATTGGTGGCAGTAGATTTTAGTTTGTCTTTGCTTCCGTTGACAAATCCAATTCCGCACCCTTTCAAAAGTTTTAGGGTTGCATCATTTAATCTTCCCGATTTTTGAATTGCTAAAGTCAGCATGGTTATAATATCTCCTATAAATAAAAAAGCCCGGCTTGTTATGAGCCGGGCTTTTAAATAGTTTTTTATATATTATAATTATATTTTAAATAAATAAATCCCGCTCATTTGGTTTAGATGATTATTATGACGATGGTGATGAATATGATAAACAAAATTCATTTTAAAATTTCTTTGTGTTTTTTTGAGAACAAATGTAAGGGCAAATAAAACAAAAATCAAATAAAAATCTAACCTGATTGTAAAACATCAGTTTAGGGTTGTCATTGTGAGCATCCGCTTTAGCGGTGCACGGCAATCCCCGAAATACCGTGGGGATTGCTTCGCCTGCGGCTCTCAATGACACTTTTCCCTCCTGTAAGTTAGGCTTTTTACATCTGATTTCCATTTATTCAATTAAACAAGCCTTACTCAGCTCTCCCACAAAATCTATTGTTTCTTTAAATCCGGATTTTTCATTTTCCATCAATCGTTTAATAATAGCGCTACCCACAATTACTCCATCACAATATGGATGGAATTTTTTTATATCTTCAGGTCCGGATATTCCGAATCCAATCAACATTTTATTCTTTTTAATCAACGTATAAGTATTTTTAAGGTTTTCTATAGTATCCGCATCAAATTTTTTACCGGATCCGGTGGTGCCGGTTACACTGACACAATAGACAAATCCGTTGCTTTTCTGATCAATTTTTTGTATTCGTTCGGCAGGAGAAGTAGGGGTAGTAAGCAGTATACGGTCTATACCATTATATTCAATTTCCCAAAATGATTTGTACTCTTCAAGTGGGATATCCGGAATGATTAATCCATCAACCCCGCTGTTTCTGGCGTCATTCATAAAATTACCCAACCCATAGTTTAATATAGGATTAGCATAACCCATTAGTATGATTGGTTTTTTAATTTGTTGTTTTATTTTGTCAGTATATTCCAATACGGTTTGTAATCGAATACCCATATCCAATGCATATTTTGATGACTTTTGAATTACAGGACCATCGGCGATCGGATCGCTGAAAGGAATACCGAGTTCAAGTATATCTGCTCCTTCTTTTAGAAGATTTACACTCAAATCCACAAAATTTTCAGGTTCCGGAAATCCTGCTGTTAAAAATACAGCCAAAGCTTTTCGTCTCTGATCATTTGTTTTCTGTATATATTCTGCGATGTATGACATTACAATTTCTCTCCCAGTTGCATAATAATGGTATTCAAATCTTTATCTCCTCTTCCACTGATATTTACGATGACGATTTCATCTTTCGTTGTTTCCGGCATCAGGTAATCTAAATAAGCAACAGCATGAGCAGTTTCAAGAGCCGGTAAAATGCCTTCATATTTCGATAAGATTAAGGTTGCTTGCAGGGCTTCTTCATCCGTAACTGCAAAATATTCTGCCGAATTATTATCTTTTAGAAATGAATGTTCCGGTCCAACACCCGGATAGTCCAGTCCGGCAGAGATGGAATGAACCTCTGAAACTTGTCCCGCATTAGTTTGCAGAAGATATGTTTTCATACCCTGAAATATGCCGACGGATCCAAGGGATAAAGTAGCACAGTGTTTATTTGTTTCAATACCTTCTCCTGCTGCCTCGACTCCAATTAACCGTACCTTTTTATCATCCATAAACGGATAAAATAATCCGACAGCGTTGGAACCGCCTCCGACACAAGCAACCAGGTAATCCGGAAGTCGGTTTTCTCGTTCTATGATTTGTTTTCTGGTTTCTTTTCCAATAATAGATTGGAAATCGCGTACAATCATTGGGTAAGGATGAGGACCCACAACTGAGCCAATGATATAATGAGTATCTTCAACATTGGTGACCCAATCACGAATAGCCTCATTAGTAGCGTCTTTGAGAGTTCTGGTTCCTGATTTCACCGGTCGTACTTCCGCCCCTAGCATATTCATTCGGAATACATTCAGTTTTTGTCTTTCCATATCAACTTCGCCCATATAAACCACACACTGCATTCCAAACTTGGCACAGACCGTTGCAGCAGCTACCCCATGCTGCCCGGCGCCTGTCTCGGCAATTATGCGGGACTTCCCGATTCTCTTTGCCAATAATATTTGTCCCAAGGCATTGTTTAATTTATGTGCGCCCGTATGACATAAATCTTCGCGTTTTAAATAAATTTTGGCTTTTTCATAATATTGCGTTAATCGGTTTGCGAACGTAAGCGGCGTAGTGCGTCCATTATAATTTTGCTGCAATTCTTCAAGTTCGTTTAGGAATTCAGGATCATTCTTCGATTCATTATAAAGTTGTTCCAGTTCAGAAAGCGCTGATATCAGCGTTTCGGGAACATATTTTCCGCCATATATCCCGAATTTCCCATCG
>DAOWAQ010000315.1 GCA_030634505.1 Calditrichia bacterium | reverse complement strand
CAAACTCTGTAATTGCAAAGGAACAACACAGTCATTTATACTTCATTCCATCTCAATAAATAATTTTTTCACTTTCGAAAGTAATTGAATCTGAGTAGTAACCACCAATTAGTAAATCATCATTTTTATCAACGTCAATAGCTGTTGCATATTGAATCGCATCATTATAAGCATATGGTTTTGCCCAAATAAATGTGCCGTCTAATTTAAACTTAGCTAAGAAAGCATCAAAATTGGCTCCAATCGCTGTCAGCTCTTCTTTTCCTCCATCAAAAGTGCAAGTTCCCATATAAGATCCAACCAAATAAACATAATTATCATGAACTACTATATCAAATGCAAAATCAACTGAAGTGCCCCCAATCTGTTGTAACCAGACTAATTCAAAGTTATTATCATACTTTGCTAAAAAAATATCTTTTACATTAGCCATATTGGAACCCGGAGTATTTAAAGTTCCGGTAAAATCACCATAAACTAATATTCCATTGCTAACTTTTTTTAGCTCAGCGGTCCTTACTTTAGAAGTTCCAGTTAAAGAATTTGACAACAAAAAGTTCTGGGAATATATTTCACCTGGCATTAAATGCAGTATAATTATTAGATAAAATATTTTCTTAATCATAAGTTAAATTTTTAAATTTATATCGCTATGAATCAGGCTTTGAATATGAAATATCTTCCCAATCCCAGGTTTCAGGTCCTCCCTCAGTTTTCCCTTTGTCTAAAGAAATTAGCTTAGGAGCTTCCCAATCAAGTTTTTTAGTGTAATTATCAATTATAGAATTTTTCCCCTTTTCTTCCATATCAACACATTTATTCATCAGTTTCAAAAATTATGCAAAAATATTAATATTCAAGTAAATTTATTATTGATTTAAGGATTCTGCAAGTTTTTAACCAAAAAATTGATTAACAGAACTTATAATTAGATTAAAATTTCGTTTTAACTATAAAATCCTACAACCACAAATTTGTCAGCTCCCTTTTTTCCAATAATAATTTCATCCCCAACTTTCAGCCATGCATGGGCTATTAAATTTTTTTCACCTTCTTTAGCTACACCTAAATATATTGTTGTTTTTATATTATATTTTTCTAACACTTTTTTTGCAGCTATGGCCTCTTCAAAACATTTTACCTTCCAGGGCAAATATCGTTTCCATCTTCTTATATTTTTTGTTAGCATTTGAATTAATTCCTTTTGACCAGAATTTATTTCAACTGCCACTTCCTTTTTAAATTCACCCAAAAAATGGCTAAACCACCGTAAAGGAATCATTCTAACTAAAACAAAAGCATAAATTAACCAAAAGAAAGTTCGATTCAAAATTTTACGTTCCTTTTTATCTATGCTATAATATTTTTTAAACAATTTGAACATCATTCATGTTCATATTTTTTAAACGTATTCACGTCTAATTAGTTGCAATAATTAGCTCTTTTTCAATTAAATCAGTAATAAAAGGCAATATATCTTCAAAACATTGGTTTCTATCAACATTATATTTTTCTGTAATCATCGCTACTAGATCGCTTATTTTAACAGGTTCATCAATATTATCCCAAATAAATGTCCCTGTTTTACCCAAACCATAATATTCACCACGTTTAATACTCATCATTACTTTTTCGCCATCTAAATCGCTGGTAAGAATTTCATTGTTTCGCTGAATAATTGTATCTGGGGTGATTTTTTTCATTTTATTTATTTTTTTCTATTGTTAATGTACAATGCGTTTTTCGTGGAAACGCATCGCGTGGTTGTTGTACGCAATGCGTGGTTGTTGTTATTGTAGATACGCAATGCCGGGATTCTGTAGAGACGCAATGCATGGCGTATCTACGTTGCACGTTGTTTCATTGCGTTTCTATCCAATATACCCGATATATAATTATTTTTATTATTTGTTAAATTCATCATTATCCCAATTTTTTTGATTATTGTAAATATAATTTTTTATCCTGTAAAATTCATTATCATTCCTGATAATACGGTCGTGATAACGCGATTGCCATGCAAAATCAATATTATTAATTGTTGCGTATTTTTTTACCACCGATTTAAATCCGCGAACCACAGCTCCCAAATTTTTTGATTGCGGGCCAAATTTGTTTGGGGTTTTATTTTGTTGTTTTATATCCATGGTGGTGATAGAGACGCAATGCATTGTGTCTCTACGGTGCATTACGTTTCCACAATCACCACGCATTACGTTTTTACCACCAAAACCAATAATCGCGTGAAAATGGTTTGGCATAATACAAAATTCATCCAAAATAATATTCATATCGGGTCGTAATTCCAGTGTTTTTACCCATTCATTATATGCAATATTACCAATTTCCGATAATTTCATTTCGTTATCAATAATTTCACCAAAATAATGTTCCTTGTTGGTTGTGCAAATGGTAATAAAATAGGCGCCAGCGGAAGAATAATCCCAATTTGGATATCGACTGGATTGGATTCTGTATTTTCCTTTAAATTTTTCTTTTGTCATTTTTTACCTATTCTATTGATAATTCATAATGCCGGAATATTGTTGTTGAGACGCAATGCGTGGTTATTGTAAAGATACAATGTGTGGTTATTGTAGAGACACAATGCATTGTGTCTCTACAATAGGGAATTACTATTTTCATCTAAATACCCAAATTTTATCATCATTTCCATATGATTTTTAATGATTTCGTTTTTCATTTTTTCATCCAGATGATTTTGCCAGTCACCAATTTTACCTTTTCTGAAAAATGATTTCGATTTAATCATCTTTTCTTTAAAGCCATTCTCTTTTTCCTGATTCGCAAGAACTGAAAAGTCACTTTTATTAATCGCATCAGAAATTTCAGCTTCTGTTTTCTCTAATCCAATAAATTTTACTGCTTTGCTAAAACTATCGAAAGTAGAATTAACCATATCCTCGTATCGTATAATATGAACAGGGATCATCATTTGCTCAGTCCAGCTTTTAACATGATCTGACCAGCTGCCTAAAATCTGCCTTAACTGGTTTTGTAACTTGTCATTTTTATCACAAAATGCATAATTAGAATCGTTAAGGGTTGATATCATTTTTTTCGCCGGTTTTGCGCTATGATAAGCAAATGAGACCAACACATCCAAAGGATTTCTAATAAAATAAATTACACCTTTTGAAATTTCTTCAGGGAAAAGCGCCTGATTATCATCCACATAATAAAATTTATCATGCACTTTTTTAAATAAGAGCTCTTCTGATTCAAGCGACTGCATTCTGTATACATCAGGGCGCATACGATCAATTTCTTCAAATGTTAAATCCGATGATGAAAGTCCTGTATATTCATCAAATATTTTCCGGGAGCTTGATATGGTTGTTTCGGCCAGATCGTTAATGTTTGCAGGAACATCAGAATCGCTTAACAAGTTCGTAAGAAATACCCGAAACCAGGTAT
>DAOWAQ010000209.1 GCA_030634505.1 Calditrichia bacterium | reverse complement strand
TTTGGAGAATTTTAATTTATATTAAAATACGGTTTTTTAACCTACCTCAATTACGGAATAAGTGCAACCATAATATCCATTACATTTGTTCGGGTTGGCCCTGTTTTAATTAAATCCCGCAGTGGGCTAAAGAAATTATAAGCATCATTGTTTGCCAGATATTCCTTGGCGTTTAAATCAAGAATTTCTGCTTTTTGAAAAGTTGCATGTGTTATAATCGCTCCCGCTGCATCGGTAGGTCCGTCAGTACCATCGGTTCCACAACTTAAAAATAAATACGGTTTTTCAATATTTTTATTGAGAACGGACAAAGCTAATTCCTGGTTTCTACCTCCCTTTCCTTTTCCGGTAACTTTCACGGTAGGTTCACCACCAATTAACAAACAGGCAGGTTTTTCAACCGGTATATTTGATTGTTGAATTTCTCTTATTAATGCCTCGATTACTTTAGATAATTCTTTTACTTCCCCCTGGAGCATTGAAGTTAAAATTAAAGTATTAAATCCTAGTTTTTTTGCTTTTTCTTCGGCAGCTTTAAGCGAGATTATATTGCTGCCGATTACCATATTAATTACAGAATTAAAAATAGCATCATTACTTTTTGGTGTTTCTGCAGTTTTTCCTTCGAAGCCGTCGTTTAATATATCTAAAATATTACATGGAATTTTATTTTCAATCTTATATTTTTTTATAATTGATAGCGCTTCCTCGAATGTACTTTCATCGGGTGTAGTGGGACCGGAGGCTATTACTGATAAATCATCGCCAACCACATCCGATAACGCTAATGTAATAATTTTTGCTGGATATATATGGCGCGCTAATTGACCACCCTTTATGTCCGATATATGTTTTCGAATACAATTAATTTCATGAATTGACGCTCCACATCCCAGTAATATTTCATTTAACACTTGAAGGTCTTTCAAATATACTGTGTCAGGCAGCTTTTCAAAAAGCGCCGATCCGCCTCCGGTTAACAATACAAATACCAGGTCAGTATCACTTAGTTTCTTTAACTTATTCAAAACTAAAGATGTAGATTTTAGAGTATTTTCATCAGGAATTGGATGACCGGCTTCATGTACCGCAATTTTGTCAACACTTTGTCCATGTTCATATTTGACTATTATGTCCCCTGCTATCAATTTATCATCCAGAACTTTTGAAATAGCCCGGGCCATTGGAGCTACACCCTTACCAATACCTAAAAGAAAAACATTTTGAAATTTATCCAGATCCACTGTATAGCCTGATTTAAAAATAAGTTTATTCTTTTTTCTTTTTATTTGTTCAAAAATCAGGTTGTATGGATCAACTGCTTTTAGCGCTGATTTTAAAATATGTTGAGCTGATTCATGTAAGGACTTATCGTTCATACATCTACCCTAAATAAAATTTCATTATTTATTATCTTCTTCTACAGCTTCTTCTAATTTTAAAAATATGTTGGGAACTGCCGCTACGACCCTGTTCCAGGTAGGAATTGTCGGCACTTCTGACGGTTTAGATAAGTATTCTTCACTGGCATGTTTCAGACATTCACTAAACGTTTCGATGGCTATGCCTTCCGAATGCCTGTCAAATTCAAGTCCATTAATTAATGAATCATTATAATATTTATTTAAAAAATCCTGGGCAAATCGCATATAGGTAGAGTTTAGTGTATTTAAAAAACCTTGACTTAATATATGCCCCATGCTGGACATTGTTGAAAATATCATCAATATAATATCCACAGCCATCTTTGCCAATCCTGCCTGCAAGTCTTCCGGATTCAATTCCGAATGTTTGTGATCAAATTGGTCTGCTAAATCCACCTGGCAGATTCTTTTGAGAGAACTGTTTCTATAAACCTCCGATAATACACCTATTTCCAGTCCCCAGTTAAAAGGTAATCTGCATCGTCTAATCAGGTTATTAACAACAGCAAATTCCCCCGCTAAGGGATAACGAAAGCTCCTTAAATAACGAATAAATTCATCTTTTCCAATAATATGAGAAATTGCATGTACTATTGGAAAATACAATAATCGTGTCACTCTGCCATGCATTTTTATTGAGATTCTACTGTAATATCCTTTACTAAATTCAAAATCACAACCCGGATGAACTATTGGAAAAATTAATTTTGCTAGCATATCTCTCTCATAAGTCAAAATATCAGCATCATGAAGAGCAATGGCATAAGTATCTCTTTTTGCCAAAATAAAACCGAATGCCATCCATGCACCTCTTCCTTTTCCTTGGGGACCTACAGCAATATCATTTTCTTCCAAAATTCGAAAAATATTTTGAATTCCATCTCCATCATTCCAAATTACACTTACTTTTTGAGTTAACATGCTAAAAAATATTTTTGCATGTTCAAATTCTTCTTTATTAGCTCGATCCAATGAGATCACAATTCGATGAATATAATCAACATCTTTTATTTTAGTTAAAATATTTGGCAGAGCGTCTCCGGAAAGTTCTGAATACAACGAAGGTATTATCAAAGCCATGGGTCGGGTCGGAACAAAATTTCTGATTATGTCTTCCAACTTTTTCAGTGGCATATTATTACCAAGTTTATGAAATGCTGTTATGTGACTATCCTGAAAAAAATCACTCATTTTGATCTCCTAAACTTAATATTTCCAAAAGAGAATGGTTCCAACCTTTTGGTCCAATGTAAGGACTATAAAATAAATTATCAATTTGCACTCTTGTATCATATTCATTGTTGTATTTCTTTACAAGAATTTTAATATCAGCATTTTGCAGCATGGCAACATCATTCATAGTATCACCTATTGCAATTGTTTTGATTGACTCTGAATTTAGTTTATTGCAAAATCCATTTTTTACTAAATTCAGAGCTTTTCCTTTGTCAGTTTTACCAAGAATGTGCATAAACCTGCCGCCAAATAAAATTTGCAGATTATATTTTTCGATTTCTTTTAATAAAATTTCTTTGGCTTTATCATCATAAAATAACGGCACAGAAAATTCACGATCCATTGCCAATGCCACTGCTTCAGCACTTAATTTTGTTTTTTCAATAATTTCATTTTTATCTGTATTATGAAATCCACGAATATTATAATCATATTTTGCGGAAATTTTAATCAGAATATTTTTAATTTCTAAATAATTTTTTCCTAATTTGTAACGATCATAATTTTCAACAACATCTTTATCAGGATTGTTTCTAAAATAGTCAATACTGGTGTAAACTGCTGAACCATTCTCTACAATATAGGGATATCCTTCTATACCAATAGATTTCTGATATCCCAGCATTTCAACTTTAGTTTTACTCGATGTCAAAATTAGAGGAATTTCAAACTTTTTAATTAAATCAATAGCGGGTTGTGCTTCAGAATACTGATAGGTATTATGATCCAATAAAGTACCATCAAGATCAGTAAAAATTATATAATTATTAATTTTCAATAAAAAATAGTTTCTAATTTGTGGTTATGAAATGAAGCTAAAATTGATAAAGTAAAAAATCAAGTTTGTTAGAATAAAGAAATATTTTAAAATACACCTTTATTGTTGAGATATTTTGAATACTTTTTATCACTATTCATAATGTGTTCAGTCAGCCAGTCTTTTAGAAAATTAAAAACATCCGTAGGAACGGTACTTTTTCCATTCAATAGTTCCTGCTTATAATTTAGAATTTCATCTTTATAATATGAATGTTGAATTTTGTGAGAATGGAAACCAGGATAGTTATGCTTTTCAAAATAATTTTCTTCAGTTGAAAAATGATATTCCGCATAATTTATAAGTTCATCCACTGTTTTATTGATTATATCTTGTGCTTTTCCTTCGAGCATTGCTATAAAAAGATTATTTATTATTTCAATTAACTTTTTATGTTGATCATCAATCTCTTTAATGTTAACGCTCATTTCATCGGACCATTTAATCAATTCCATCAAATTTCCTTAATATTTTTTTAATACTTCTCAATTTACATAAAAATCCAGCAGATGATATAACCTTAACTATTAATAGACCTCGAAGTACACTAAGAACTAAAAACAAAAAGTTGTTTATATTGATTTATTGATACAAGAACTTTACAGAAATTTTATAATAAACTTCTTTTTAATTCTTGTTTATGTTTACATTCGTGTACTTTGTGATCTTCGCAGTGAAGAATCTATTTTAATAACGAATTAAATGTTAAATTTATTTTATGTTTTCCAATTTTTTTCATTTTTTTATTATACAAATACTTCATAAATTTCATTTTTAATCAGACAATACCGGAGGAAAATATGATCAGAGAAAAAATTAATCAGGCTTATGGAATTCTAAAAGAAGAAAATATTGATTGTTGGCTTACATTTATTAGAGAATCTTCTACTGTTCATGATCCGGTGATTGATTTAGTTGTTGGTCCCAATGTGAC